>DASQRV010000106.1:0-3150 GCA_035642735.1 Steroidobacteraceae bacterium | reverse complement strand
TCGAACAGGCGCACCAGGCGGTCGGGGTAGGCGTTGCCGTGGCGCAGGAAGCGGCCGAAATAGTCGGTGATCCGCGGTATCGACCAGCCGGCGGCGGCCGTCAATCCTGCGCCGCGCAGGGCGATGATCTCGGCGCGCAGCTCGGGGCTCACACGCTCATCGGCGTCGAGGCACAACACCCAGTCGTGACGGGCCGCGTCCACCGCGAACTGCTTCTGCGAGCGATACCCCGGCCAGTCGCGCTCGATGACGCGCGCGCCGCCGGCGGCGGCGAGCTCGCGGGTGCGATCGGTCGAGTGCGAGTCGACGACGATGATCTCGTCGCAGAAATCGACCGAGCGCAGGCATGCCGCGATGCGGTCGGCCTCGTTGAAGGTGATGATGCACGCCGTCAGGCCACTGTCATTCGCCACGGGTACCTCGGCGTCGCCAGGCGACAACAGCCCGTACAATACACACTGCAATGAGTTCGGTCCTGTTCTACGACCCCCTGTGCCAACAGCCGTACGACACGCGCACGCTGCACACGCAGGCGATGGGTGGTACCGAGTCGACGCTGGTGCGCGTGGCGGATGCGCTCGGCGCGTGGGTGATGCAGCACAACCGCACGCACGACTGGGAGCGCTACCGCAGGCCGCAGCGCCTCGCGGGCATCACCCACGTCATCGTCAACCGCGATTCGCGCGCGCTGCCGTACGTAAAGGAGCTGTGCGGCCCCGGCGCGCGCGTCTACCTGTGGCTGCACGACCGCTTTCATCCGCGCTCGCGGCGCGCCCGCTGGCTGGCGGCTACCGCGCAGCTGCTGCGCGAGAACGGCGTCACCGCCGTGTGCGTGTCGGACTGGCAGCGCGCCGGCGTCGAGGCGACGTTGCGCAGCATCGGTCTTGCGGGCGCGGTGCGCACGCTCACTATCTATAACCCGGTCGAGGATGCGCTGCGGCCCGATGGCACGGCGCCCGACCCGGACAAGCTGGTGTTCTTCTCCTCGCCCAACAAAGGTCTCGACTTCGCGCTCGACGCGTTCGGCGAGCTGCGGCGCGCGCTGCCGCAGCTGCGCTTAGCTGTCGGCAATCCCGGCTACAAGGAGGGCGACAGCGCGCAGCGCCCCGGCGTCGAGTTCCTCGGCGCGCTGCCGCAGGCGCGCATGCACGCCGAGGTGCGGGGCGCGCTGTGCACTTTCGCGCCGAACTTCCGCATCCCGGAGACTTTCGGCCTGGTGTTCGCCGAGTCGCACGCGCTCGGCACGCCGGTGCTGACGCACGACTGCGGGGCGGCAGCGGAGATCGTCGGCGATCCGCAGCAGCTGCTGCCGGTGAGCGCCGCCGCGCGCTGTTACGCGGCGACCGTGGGGAGCCTGCCGGCGCGCTGGCGGTCGGGCCCCGTGCGGCTCGCGGCGGCCGCGGGGCTCTTCGACGCCTATGTCGAGCGCATTCGCCACTGGCGCGGCGGTGCCCGGCCGCAGACCGGCCCGGATCCGCGCTTTCACCTGAGCACAATCAGGGAGCAGTGGCTGCGCCTGCTGAGCTCCTGAGCAGCCGGCTCCAGGCCTCGTAAACGGCCTCGACCGGCAGCTGGTCGACGCGCGGCAGGAGGGGAACGCCGCCCACTCCGATGACGGGCGAGCCGCAGGGACTGCGTGGAGTCACCTGGGCCGGGGGCGTCGAGCCGAACAACACCAGCAGAGGAGTTCCGAGCGCAGCCGCGGCGTGGGCGTTGCCGGTATCTATCGAAATCATGCTGTGAGCGCGGGCACAGAGCGCAAACAGCCCCGGAAACGGCAGGCCCCGGAGCACGATCTCCGGCAGCGCCGCCGCCGACTCGATCCAGCCGAGCAGCACATCCTCGCGCGGAGCGCCGCAGAGCACGATCCGCGCCTCGGGCAAGCGCTCATGGATCCGATGGATCAAGCTCGCCCAGCGGTCCACGGGCCAGAAGCGGTCGTCGGACTCCTTGATGCGCAGCGAGCGACCGCGCATCGTGCGGCGATTCCCGGGTTGCAACAGCACGAGCGGCCGATCGCGCACGGCGTGCCTGCGCAGCCATTCATCGCCCGCCGTGCGTGCCCGGCCCGATACGACGAGTCGCGGCGCGCAGCGTGGCGGCGGCACCGGAAAGGGGTAATCCGACTCCGGCAGTGCGGCGGGTGTGAGCCGGCCAAGGCTCACGAGTCGATCGACCCAGTGCACCTGCGCCAACGCAGTCGGCTCATCGAGCAGGAACAGGCAGCGCGCCGGCTCGATGTGGCCGAAGCGCAGCAGCCGGCGAATGCCCGCGAGCTTGCGCGGATCGGTCTCGCAGACGTACACGGGGTCGCGCCGGCCGCGGCGCAGCTTCCACACGGTCCGCCACCAGCGCAGATCGAGGGCAAACGGCGTGTAGCGGCGCAGCCAGAGGGTCTCGGCGACATCCGGCTGCCCTTCGTAGATCTCCTGCGACCACGCCCCTGCGCCGATGACCCGGCAAGCCCGCCCGAACCGGCGATGCAGGATTTCGAGCAGCGCAGTCAGCATGATCATGTCGCCGACCCGGCCGAACCAGATCACGATCGGTTGCACGGGGGGCGCCAACCTGACTCCTCTTGATTGCGCGACCGCCATAAGCTATGGGGCCGGGCTTGCGCAGGCAAGCCCGGCACTGCTTCGTATGCGTGCATTCGCGTGGTTTCTCGCACTCATGCTGGTTGCGCTGGCGGCCGTGGCCCTCTTTGCCTGGCCGGCGTGGACGCTGCTGCACCCGCATTTCGGTTTTCCCTTCCACCGCATCGGCGAGCGCGTCGGCATGCTGGCGCTGCTCCTCGGCTTCGTGGCGCTCGCGCGGCATCTCGGGCTCGGCGACCGCGCGAGCCTCGGCTACGGACTGCCGCGGCGCACGTTCGTGCGGGAGATGAGCCTCGCGCTCGCGCTCGGCGTCCTGACCATGCTCGCCGTGGTCGGCATCATGGCAGCCCTCGGCCTGCTCGCATGGCGCGCCGACGCGCCGAGCTCCGCCGCCGCGCTGGCGAAACTCCTGGTGACGCGCGCGCTGAGCGGCTTCGCGGTCGCGTTCATCGAGGAGACCTTCCTGCGCGGGGCGATGCACACGGCCATCGAGCGTGAGTCCGGCACGCGCGCTGCGGTGCTGCTCACCGCGGTGCTGTACGCCGCGACACAT
>DASQRV010000105.1:0-4800 GCA_035642735.1 Steroidobacteraceae bacterium | reverse complement strand
CTGGGCAACGCTGACGAACGCTGCCCTGCGCGAGGCGAATATCGATGCACGCATCGACCACCGCAGCCTCGCCGCGCGAGGCCTCGACCGTGAGCCACGGCCTGCAATCCCGTTGATGCACCTGAAGATGGAGCAGCGAGGACTGCCCAGCCAGGTCGCCGAGGGACTGCGCGCCAGGTACCGCGAACGCGTCGCACGCCGGCTCGAACGGCAGCAGGCTCGCGAGGGCGCGGACGCTGCCCCTCCCGAACGGCAGGCGGCCGGGTCCGCCGCGGTCACTGCCGTGGCAGGCGCGGATGTCGAGGAGATCAGGCGCCGTGCCCGGGAGGCGTGGTTGCAGCTTCGCTCGCAGGAGCAGCAGGCGAGCGCTCAATCTTCGGAGCGGGGTCAGGGAGGCAAGCGTGAAGCCCGCGAGCACGATACCGCCGCAGCCAAGTCACCGCAGGATGATCTGGCACTGTGATCGTGGCGCCGCGCCATTCGAGAGTGGACTGACGCATCGAACGTGGCCACTTTCGAGCGTGACATTTGCCTCCTGCTACATCTATTCCCCGCGCGGTGCGGGATGGCTGGCGGAGTCTTCACGCGAGCTGTGCGACCGGGTGAAGTCGAGCGATCCGTTGTGGCTGCCGCGCTATGCCGGCTTCGTCTATCGGAACAGCCTCTCGAACCGGCAGCTGGCGGCGCTCTTCGCGCGCGATGCCGTGTTGGTTCCGGTTCCGGGAAGCGCTCGTTCCGGGGAAACACCGTGGGCGGCGTTGCGGCTCGCGGTTGCACTCAGTGAGGTGGGTTTTGCACTGCGCATATGGACGGGGCTGCGGCGACGATACGCCGTCACCAAGTCGGCCACCGCGCCCAGCGGGGCGCGGCCAACCGTGCAACAGCACTACGACTCATTCGCGGTGATGCGGGCGACGACGCCAGTCCACAGGGTCGTGCTGGTCGACGATGTCATCACCAGGGGTCGCACGCTGCTCGCGGCGGCCGCGCGGCTGCGAGCTGAGTTACGGTTTGCCGATGTCAGAGGCTTCGCGCTCATTCGCACCCAGGGGTTCGTTGACCACATCGAGCACCTGGCTGAGCCCTGCTACGGCGTGGTCCGCTGGGCCGGGGGCGATGCGCGGCGCGAGCCGTAGGAGAACACTTCGTGCTGACTATGGCAGCGACACCCGGTAGGTGAGCATCGCTCCCCCCGGCACGGGCACGAGCGCGAAATTCGAGCCTGCCGCGTTGCGGTATTGGTGGTTGAGAGTGAACTGGGCGCTCGCCATGCCGAGTGCGCCGCCCGCGACCGTGTCCGACAGCCAGTGCGCGTTGTGTTTGAGGCGCAGGTAGCTCGTGCCGATCCCGAGGCCGTAGCCGAGCACGCGGCGCAGCCAGCGATAGTCGTCACTCCCGGCCTCCGCGAGCACCGTGCCGATGGCGAACGAGGCGGTGGCATGCTCGGACGGAAACGACCTGCCACCGCTCTTGAACCATTCGTTCGGATCGCTCGTCTGATAGGGTCCCTCGCGGCGGATGATGTACTTCAGGGCATAGGCGTTGACGGTGCTGAGCCCTGCGGCCTCGAGCATCGACCAGGCTTCGCGGTGACCACTCGGATCGCTGGTCCATGCCGCGAACCCCCACGTTCCGAGGAATACCGCGACCGACGGCAGCGCATCCTGCAGGTCATTGCTCTTGATGTTCGCTATCTCAGTGGGGGTCAGCCCCTTGGTGAAGTGGGTGTAGACCTGAGTGTCGTAATGGTGGGACCCCGCGATCGCCGCGAGCGCACCGGCGAACCAGGCCCACTCGGTGCCATTCCAGCGCAGAGGCGCCGTGAAGTAGAGCGCTGCATCGTGCGCCAGGCCGCCAGGTGGCGGTGCCTCCGTGCCCGGTGGTGTAGCTGTTGGAGATTGCTCCGGAACCGTGGGGGACGTGACATCAGTCTCCGCTGCCGGGCTCGTCTGCGCGTGTGCGGCGCTTCCGACAAAGAGAGTAAGCGTTGCAAGAACGAATGTTAGTCGCGCGCGCTTTTGCAAGATCCTACCCCCGCGTGGCGCCCGGGGAGGCGAGGAGCTCATCCACACGGAACACGGGGTAGAGGTTCATGCTGGAATCCCACGACGAGTGCCGCCGCAGGAAGAACTCCAGCCGGGCGCCGGGGTTGGCGGCAAAGGCGGCATCCTCCCTGAGCCTGCGGCCGAACTCCTCCTGCAGTCCCGGAGTCTGTGCGAGCAGGGTGCGCGCGATCTGATCGGCCACGTACGGTTCCAGGTGTTCCTTTTGTTCGAAGCAGGCGTTGAAGAAACCCCAGGCGGCGAACGAGTCCGGCGCCTGCGGCTCGAGCAGATGCATCAACAGCCGTGCGCCGGGCTGCGCGATCGGCACGAACAGCGAGCCGGCGGCGATGTCCTGGAGCTCGCGCTGCCAGGCACCTTCGAGCCGTACCCGCGTGCGGCCCTCGAAGGGGGTGGTGCCGAAGTGAGCCTGCGTCGCGCGAAAGGCCTCGACGCGCACGCCGCTGCTCGCCGTGCGCACCGCCTCGCAGTGGACGCCGTGGAGCGCAAGGCGCGCACCGATCTCCGCTGCCCAGGCGCACGGCACGACATAACCGCCGAGCGGCGCCCGCACGACGAGGGCCGGCGACACCTGGTCGCGGAACGGCACGTGCCAGATCTGCGGACGATGCGGGTCATAGATCGTCACGGGCTCGCCCGAGACGGGTGAGACTTCGCGCGTGTAGGCGTAGCCTGGGAAATCGATCATCCTCGTGCCGCTGGCGCCAGCCGCATCCGCGCGCGCGCCGCCCGCCGGCTCGCGCCAGCCGGAGGCGTAGTCGAGCACGAGCTCGGTGCCTCCGAGCCGCGTGGCGGCCTCATCCGCCTCCCGCGTGAGCTCGCGCCAGGCCAGGCCGTGCTCTGCGACGAGCTCGGCGAGCGCGAAGATCGTGTTGCGGGTTACGCGCACCCGCGTGGCGTAGTCCTTCCACGAGTGCGTCTCGACCAGAACAGTGAAACGGTTGCGCTGCGGGAAGTAGCCGGTCGAGAAGCGCGGCGAGTACACGGTGAGGCGGAACCCCGAGTCGGGATCATCCGTTACGGCGAGGTCGGGGTAGAAGGGGAGGGGGAGCGAGCCCTGCCCGGCGAGCTTCGCGATCAGCGCATCGCGCATCTCGCGGCCGGCGGGGCGGAGCCGGGCCTCGCCCTGATTGATCGGCTCGGCCTGCAGTGAGACATCGGGCTGGAAATCCGCGCCATCGGTCACGTGCAGATCGGCGCACACCAGCGGATCCCAGCTGCGGATCAGCCCGAGCAGTGAGCGCATTTCCGGCGAATCGGCCTTGGCGTAATCGCGGTTGAGATTGAGGTTCTGCGCCGTGGTGCGCCAGCCGGTTTCCTCGGGGCCGTTCTGGTTCGGCCGGTTCCAGCGGCCGAAGCGCTCGTGCCCATCGACGTTGAAGGCCGGCACGAAGAGGATCGCCAAGCGCTCGAGTACGGAGCGCCAGGCGCCTTCGGAGAGCATCTCGCGCAAGGCGATGAAACCCGCGTCCTTGCCATCGCTCTCGCCCGGGTGGATGCCGGCCTGGAGCATGAGGAGCGGCACCGAGCGCGGATCGGCGCGCGAGACGACCAGGGCGCGCATCGCGCGCCCTTCCGCCGAGTGGCCGAACTCGAGGCTGCGCACCTCGCGCGGCCAGGCGTCGGCTAACGCCGCGCACAGCCGCGCGACCTCGTCGCTCCGCCCGGTTCGGCGAAAGCCGGATTGCTCGGCAATGGTCGTGAGGGTCTGATCCTGCATGAGGGAAGTGTACGGGAGGCGGAGGCCGGTGCGCGCGCCTTAAGCGTACCTTCAGGTACGGCGGTACCAGGCAACGCCCGCGGCGTCGAGTTCCCGCACCGCGAGCCCTCTTGCGATGAGACAGTTGAGGTGCGCCACGCTCTCCCCGGTCGCCATGATCAGCATGTCGGGGCCCACGTGGCGGCGAAACAATACGCCGAACACGTCGATGGCACGCTTCGGCGTCGCGAGCTCCTCGCGCATGCGGGCGAGGCGTTGCTCGTGTCCGCTGATGAGTGCCGCAAGCCGCGCGTGCAGGCCGCGGAATGGCTCGTTGTGCGAGGGCAGCACCAGCACGTCGTTCGGTACACGCTCACCGATCGAGGCGAGTGACTCGAGCCACTCCTGGAGGGGATTGGCCTCGGGCTCGGTCGGGAACACGGAAACGTTGGAGGTGATGCGCGGCAGCACCTGGTCGCCTGAGATCAACACCCCGAGCTCCGCGCAGTACAGGCACAGGTGCTCGGGGGAGTGGCCGCGGCCGATCACCGCGCGCCACGGCCGGCCACCGATGGCGAGCTCCTCTCCGTCGACGATGCGGCGGTAGCTGTCCGGCAGCGCGTAGACCGCCTTGCCGAAGGCGCCGAAGCGCGCCTTGTAGCTGGCGAGCGCATCCTCGTCCCAACCGGCGGCATGGTAAAAGCGCAGGCCGTCCGCTGGGGTTTCGCGACCGGTGTCGGCGACCAGCACGCGGCAGGTGAGGTACTCGAGGCGCGTGGTCCACAGCCGGCAGTCGTACTGCCGGGTGAGCCAGCCCGCCATGCCGATGTGATCAGGATGCATGTGCGTACAGATGACACGCGTCACCGGACGCCGCGCGAGGGGTCCGGCAAAGGCCTGCTGCCAGTGCGCCGCCGTGTCGGCGGTCTGCATGCCGGTGTCGGCCAGAGTCCAGCCGGCACCGTCCTCGAGCGCCCAGACGTTGATGTGGTTGAGCCCCATGAACGGCAGCGGCATGCGCAGCCACATCACGCCCGG
>DASQRV010000104.1:0-2679 GCA_035642735.1 Steroidobacteraceae bacterium | reverse complement strand
AACTGCACTTCTCGTCGCGACGCTGCGCGGTGACCTGACCGTGGCGCGGCGCTTACTCGCTGCCGGCGCCCGTGCAGACGCCGTGGACGCCGCTGGCGACACACCGCTCGCCGCAGCGCGCCGTCAGGGGCCGCCCGAGCTTGCGCAGTTGCTCGAGCGCGCGAGTCATCCCTGACGAGTGAGCGGTGCCGTGGAGAGATCTTCAGCACTTCCCGTGAAGCCGCCGGTCGAGCCGATGCTCGCCAAGCTCGCGGAAGAGCTGCCGGCCGGCGACTATCTTTATGAACCGAAGTGGGACGGCTTCCGGGCGATCGTGTTCCGCAGCGCGGGCGCAGTGTATATCCAAAGCCGCGATGCTCGACCGCTCGATCGCTATTTCCCGGAGCTGCACCAGTCTCTGCTCGATCGCCTGCCCGAGAACTGCGTGCTGGACGGCGAGATCGTGATAGCGACGGCGCACGGGCTCGATTTCGACACCCTGCAGCTGCGGCTGCATCCGGCGGTGTCGCGCGTCGAGAAGCTGGCAAAAGAAACGCCCTCTTCGTTCATTGCTTTCGACGTGCTCGCGGTCGCTGGCCGCGATCTCATGACGGCACCACAAGCGGCGCGCCGTGTGGCCCTCGAGGAGTTGCTCGGCAAAGTGAAACCGCCGGTACATCTCACGCCCGTGACACGTGATCGAGCGCTGGCGCTCGACTGGCTCACGCGCTTCGAAGGCGCGGGTCTGGACGGTGTGATTGCGAAGCTGGAGTCCGGCCCCTACCTGCCGGGCAAGCGCGCGATGATCAAGGTGAAGCATGCGCGCACGGCCGACTGTGTCGTGGCGGGCTTCCGTTGGCACAAGGGCGGCAACGATGCAGTCGGCTCGCTGCTGCTCGGCTTGTACGACGACGGAGGGGTGCTGCAGCATGTCGGCGTCACCTCATCCTTCACTGTGGCTATGCGCCGACAGCTGGTGAAGGAGCTCGCACCCCTTCGGATTGAGGCGATGCGTGATCACCCCTGGCGCGAGTGGGCCGGCGCAGCCGCCGGCTCGAGCCGCATGCCGGGTGCGCAGAGCCGCTGGAGTGCAGGTAAAGACCTGTCGTGGGAACCGCTCAGGATCGAGCGCGTCTGCGAGGTGAAGTACGACCACATGCAGGGCGATCGCTTTCGCCACGCGGCGTTTTTCCTGCGCTGGCGACCCGACAAGCGGCCGCAGGACTGCCGTTACGACCAGCTCGAAGTCACAAAGCCCTACGAGCTCGAGAAGATCTTCTCATCCGGATCGAGCGCCTCCTGAACCGGCCGCAGCTCTTCGGGTACGTGTTGCAGATTGACGCGGATCCGGGTCCAGGTGCTGTAGCGTCCGCGCATGACATCGACCAGTACATCGGCCGGCTCGAGATGTGCGGCGGCCTGCGGATGACGCGCTTTCCAGCGCTCCAGACCCGCGAGCGCGACCTCCTTGCGCCGCGCGCGTCCAATCTCGAGCAGCGGCAGTCTTCGCCTGGACGGTTGGACGCGAGGAGGCTCCGCAGCCTGTCTCCGGTAATGCGGCGGCCAGGGCGCATCGCCCAGGCCCTGGCGCTCAAAGAGCTCGAGCAGGCCTGCGAGCGAGCCCGCATGCTCATCGATCGCCGCGTGTACATCGCCGAGCTTCGCGAAGCGTGCGGGCATCGAAGACAGCGTAAAGTCCGCCGGATTGCAGTCAGCGACCTCGCCCCAGGCGAGGGGCGCCGAGACGCGCGCGTCTGGCGTCGGCCGCACGGAGTACGCCGAGGCGACGGTGCGGTCTTTGGCGTTCTGGTTGTAGTCGACGAACACGCCGTGGCGTTCCTCCTTCCACCACTTGCTGGTAGCGAGCTGCGGCGCGCGCCGCTCGACTTCGCGCGCCAGCGCGAGCGCGCCGCGCCGCAACTCGTCGAAACCCCAGCGCCGCTCGAGCCGCACGTAGATGTGCATACCGCGCGAGCCGGAGGTCTTGGGCCAGCCGACGAGATGGAAGTCTTCGAGAACGGCGCGGGTCACCAGAGTGACTTCCTGAACTTGCCTCCAGGTGATTCCGGGCACGGGGTCGAGGTCGATGCGCAATTCGTCGGGATGCTCGAGGTCCTCGGCCCGCACCGGGTGCGGATGGAGCTCGAGGCAACCGAGGTTCGCGAGCCAGGCCAGCGCCGCCACATCACGCGGCACGACCTCCTCGGCCACCCGGCCGGAGGGAAAGCGCAGCTCGACCACCTCGATCCAGGGAGGGCGGCTCCTGGGCGCGCGCTTCTGGTAGAAGTGCTCGCCGTCGATCCCCTCCGGGTAGCGAACGAGCATGTTTGGACGGCCGCCAGCGCCGCGCAGCGCTCCCCCGGACACAGTGACGTAGTAGCGCACGAGATCGAGCTTGGCGTGCCCGGCCTTCGGAAACAGGAGCTTATCCGGGTTGGAAATTGCCACTTCGCGTCCCGCGAGCACAAGCATCTCAACGCGGCGCTTGATAGCCACCTCGGACTCCCTACGGCCTGACCGACGGCCCGCCGTGAAGCTCAAGCCTCGTCTTCAGCATCACGCTGAGCATAAGCTGCTAGTGTTGTCTTCGATCAACCTCGTCCGGGTCAAACCATGATCGCCCATACTTCGCTCGCGGTAAGCGATTATCCCAAATCGAAGGCCTTTTATTGCAAGGCGCTGGCGCCACTCGGCTACAGC
>DASQRV010000103.1:0-9382 GCA_035642735.1 Steroidobacteraceae bacterium | reverse complement strand
GATCTGGATATAATCACAGTAGCTGTATATATACACAGGCAGGCTCAAAATGTCCGACCTTACCCCCCGGCAGACCCAGATCCTGCGCCTGATCCAGCGGTTCGTGGCCGAGAGCGGCATGCCTCCGACACGGGCAGAGATTGCCCATGAGCTCGGTTTTCGTTCGGCAAACGCCGCCGAGGAGCATTTGCGGGCTCTCGCCCGCAAGGGCGTCATCGCACTCATTCCGGGCACCTCGCGGGGAATACAGCTGAAAGACACCATCCGGGAACAGATGGGACTGCCGCTCATCGGGCGGGTGGCCGCCGGCAAGCCCATTTTCTCGGAGGAAAATTTCGAGGCCCGGCTGCCGATCGACCCCGGGGTGTTCCAGCCACGGCCGCACTACCTGCTGAAGGTGATCGGCATGAGCATGAAGGATGCCGGAATCCTCGACGGGGATCTGGTCGCAGTACATCGCACCTCGGAAGTGCGCAGCCGCCAGATCGTGGTCGCACGGCTCGAGGACGAGGTCACCGTGAAGCGCTACCGTCAGGAAGGCTCGGTCGTGTGGCTGCTGCCCGAGAACAGCGAGTTCGAGCCGATCAGAGTGGATCTGAAAGAGGAGCCGCTGCTCATCGAAGGGATCGTCGTGGGTGTGGTACGGCGTGGTCGCGCGAGCGGCCAGATGTGAGCCCGCTCATTCGTGAGCTGTCACCATGGTCGTCGGCGATCCGAAAATCGCTCGGCTGCTCGAGCACCCCGCCATCTGGCGCGGCCGCAGCGCCGCGCAGCGAGCGGGTTTGCCCACCGGCTTTGCGGCGCTCGATGAATACCTGCCCGATGGCGGCTGGCCCCGTACCGGCCTGATCGAATTCCTGGTTTCCCGTTTCGGCAGCGGTGAGCTGACACTGCTCGTGCCGGCGCTCGCCACGCTGACGCGTGCCGTCGCGGCACGTTGGTGTGTCTGGGTAGCGCCGCCACTGGTGCCGTTTGCACCGGCGCTCGTCTCCTGCGGAGTGGTGCTCGATCGGGTCGCCGTCGTCGGAACCTTCGGCGCCCGGCAAGACGCGCGATTTCGTGGCGACCCCGGCATGTGGGCCTTCGAGCAGACGCTGGGCTCGGGCGCCTGCGATGCAGTGCTCGGCTGGCTGCGGCTGGTGAAAGCGCGCGACATCCGTCGCCTGCAGCTCGCTGCCGAGCGCGGCCGCACGCTCGGTGTGCTGTTCCGTCCGCGCCGCGCAGCGCGGGAAGCCTCCGCCGCCGTGCTGCGTCTCAGCGTCGAGCCGCTGCTGGCCGGAGTGCGCCTGACTATTCTCAAAGGGCGCAGCGCTCGTCGCGATGCGCTCGATCTCCCCTGGCCCGGCAGCTGACTCATGCGGCCGCGCTCGATCCGCACCGCCGTCAGTACGGCGGACCTGCCGTCCACCCGCACGGCGGAAACGTCACTGCGCAGCGTGCGCAGCGCGTGGCACCCGGCCGCGACGACAGCCGAGCTTTGGGCCGGTGTGCATCTGAGCGAATTCGACCCGGCGCAGGGACTCGAACGGCTGGCGACCCGCGCCCAGCGCTTCACGCCGCGTGTGAGTCTCGCGCCGCCGGATGGCCTGCTGCTCGAAATCGCGGGGAGTCTGCACCTGTTTGCGGGCGTCACCGGTCTGCGGCGCGAGCTCATGGAGGAGTGCCTGAGTCTTCGGGTTCGGCCGGTGCTCGCATTCGCCCCCACACCGCTCGCGGCGCTCACCGCGGCGCGCGCCGGCCAGACGCTGGTAATCACCGACCTCGCGCAGCTCGTGGGACAGCTCGCGCCGCTGCCGCTCGACGCGCTGCGCTGGCCCGAAGAAACACGCGCACGCCTGGCGCGCACCGGCGTGCGCACCATTGGAGCCGTGTTGCGCTTGCCGCGCGCCGGCTTTGCGCGCCGCTTCGGTATGACGCAGCTCGCCCAGCTCGATGCGCTCACCGGACGCAGCCGCGATCTGCGGGCGGCTTTTCAGGCGCCGGTACGCTTTCGCCGCCGCCGCGAGCTCGACTGCGAGCTCAGCGATCAGGGCCGGCTGCTCACGGAACTCGTGCCCCTCATCGCCGCGCTCGGCGCTTTTCTCACCGCGCGGCAATGCGGAGTGATGGAGCTCGAATGCCGGCTCGTGCACCGGCAGGCCCCGCCGACCCGCTGCGTGCTTACCCTGGCGGCGCCATGTGCGGATGAGCAGCAGCTCGCGGCACTTTTCGGCGAGTACCTGAATGCGCTGCGGCTGCCGGCACCGGTACGCGCGTGCGAGCTGCGTGCGGATCAGCTGGTGCCGCAACTGCCGCCCGGCCGCTGCCTGTGGCAACCCGGTGAGCACGGCGGCGAGGCGGGTGAGCCGAGCGACGGCCTCATCGATCGCCTGCGCGCGCGGCTGGGTTCCGAGGCCGTGTATGGCCTTTCGCTGCGTCAGGAACACCGGCCGGAAGGGGCCTGGATAGTGACCCGTCCGCCGCCGGTCCATGCGCTACGCTCCGCGCGTGAGCGCGCCACTGATGAGCCGTGCGGGGCAGGGCCGCAGCGCCCCCTGTGGCTTCTGCCGGCACCGCAGCCGCTCGCTGCGCCGGATGGTCTGCCGCGCCGGCGCGGGACGCTGCGTCTTTCGAGTGAGCCCGAGCGGATCGAGACCGGATGGTGGGATGGAGGTGAGATCGCGCGCGATTACTACACCGCGGTCGACGGCCAGGGTGTACGGCTGTGGGTGTTTCGGGAGCGTGCCGCGCCGCACGGATGGTTTCTGCACGGGGTTTTCGGGTGAATGTGGTCGAGTTGCCCGCGTACGCGGAGCTGCATTGCATCTCGAACTTCACCTTCCTGCGCGGTGCGTCGCATCCGCACGAGCTCATCGAGCAGGCCGATGCGCTCGGCTACAGCGCGCTCGCCCTCACCGACGAGTGCTCGGTGGCGGGCGTCGTGCGGGCGCACATGGCAGCGAAACGCCGTCAGCTGAAACTCATCATCGGCGCGGAGTTCCGCCTCAGCTGCGGCCTGAAGTTCGTCGCGCTCGCCATCGACCGGCAGGGCTACGGGCAGCTCTGCCGGCTCATCACCCGCGGCCGCCGCGCGGCCATCAAGGGACGATACACACTCACGCGCGAGGACCTTCAGGCACTCGGCCCCGAGCAGTGCTTCATCCTGTGGCTGCCGGCGGCACGGCCGCAAGCGGGTGAGCTGCGCTGGCTCGCCGCACGCTTCCCCGGCCGGGTGCGGATCGCGGTGGAGTTGTTGCGTGAAGGGGAGGACGCGCGGCGCCTCGCCGCTCTCACGCGCATCGGCGCCGAATGCGGCATCGGGCTCATCGCGAGCGGCGATGTGCACATGCATCTGCGCGGACGCCGCCGCCTGCAGGATGCGCTCACCGCCATCCGTCTGAACGAGCCGATCGCGCAGCTCGGCAAGCGGCTCTACGCCAACGGCGAGCGCTATCTGCGCGAGCGCGCACGGCTCGAGCGGCTGTACCCGCGCGCGTTGCTCGCGGCCACCGTGGCGCTGGCGCAGGTATGTCATTTCTCCCTCGATGAGCTGCGCTACGAGTATCCACACGAGCTGGTGCCGCCCGGAGAGACCCCGACGGGCTACCTGCGGCGACTGACGGAGGAGGGCGCCCGCTGGCGCTGGCCGGGCGGCGTGCCCGCGGCCGAGCGCACCGCGCTCGAGCACGAGCTGGCCCTCATCGAAGAGCTGCACTACGAGCCTTATTTCCTCACCGTCCAGGACGTGGTCGCTTACGCGCGCCGCCAGGGAATTCTCTGCCAGGGGCGCGGCTCGGCGGCCAACTCGCGCGTGTGCTACTGCCTGGGAGTCACTTCGGTGGATCCGCAGCGCGGTGCGTCGCTGCTGTTCGAGCGCTTCATCTCGCGCGAGCGCAACGAGCCACCGGACATCGACATCGACTTCGAGCACGAGCGGCGCGAGGAGGTGCTGCAGTACGTCTATAACAAGTACGGCCGTAACCGCGCAGCGCTGGCCGCGACCGTCATCATGTATCGCCCGCGCAGCGCGCTGCGCGATCTCGGCAAGGTGTTCGGCCTGACAGCGGAGGAGAGCGGGCGTCTCGCGAAGGTCATGCAGTGGTGGGATGGGAGCGCCACCATTGCCGAGCGGGTGCGCGAGGCGGGCTTCGATGCCGAGAGCCCCTGGCTCCGACGCCTGCTGCCGCTCGCCGCAGCGCTCACCGCTTTTCCCGGCTTTCCCCGGCACCTGTCGCAGCACGTCGGCGGCTTCGTGATTGCACGGGGCCTGCTCGAGGAACTGGTGCCCATCGAGAACGCCGCCATGCCCGAGCGCACCGTAGTGCAGTGGGACAAGGACGACCTGAACGATCTCGGCCTGCTGAAAGTCGACCTGCTGGCGCTGGGGATGCTGACGGCGCTCAAGCGTGCCTTTGCGCTGGTGAACGATTATCGCGGCACGCACTACACGCTCGGCGAGCTGCCCGCCGAGGATCCGAAGGTTTATGACATGCTCTGCCGCGCCGACACCATCGGTGTCTTCCAGATCGAGTCGCGTGCCCAGATGGCCATGCTGCCGCGACTCAAGCCGCGCTGTTACTACGACCTGGTCATCGAAGTCGCTATCGTGCGCCCCGGCCCGATCCAGGGCGACATGGTGCATCCCTACCTGCGCCGCCGCAGCGGCGCGGAGCCGGTGGAGTATCCGGGCGAAGAGGTGCGCGCGGTGCTGCATCGCACGCTCGGTGTGCCGCTCTTCCAGGAGCAGGTGATGCAGATCGCGATCGTCGCCGCGGGCTTCTCGCCGGGGGAGGCGGATGCACTGCGCCGCGCAATGGGCGCCTGGAAGAGGACCGGCGGACTCGACCCTTTTCGCGAGCGACTGCTCGAGGGCATGCGTGCCAGGGGCTATTCGCAGGACTTCGCACAGCGCATCTACCAGCAGATGCTCGGCTTCGGCGAGTACGGATTTCCTGAGTCTCATTCCCTCAGCTTCGCGCTGCTGGTGTACGACTCCGCCTGGCTCAAGTGCCACGAGCCCGCCGCCTTCACCTGCGCGCTACTCAACAGTCAGCCGATGGGCTTTTATGCTCCGGCGCAGCTGGTGCGCGATGCACGCGCGCACGGCGTCGAGGTGCGCGCCGTGGATGCGTGCGTCAGTGCCTGGGATGCGACGCTCGAGCGGCGTGCGGACGGTGAGCCGGCGCTGCGCCTGGGTCTGCGCCTGGTGAAGTCGCTGTCGCAGGCCGGGGCGGAGCGCCTGATCGCCGCACGCGCCCTGCGGCCTTTCGCGAGCGTCGAGGATCTCGCCGCACGTTCAGCGCTCGACCGCGGCGATCTGGAAGCGCTCGCCGCAGCCGGGGCGCTCGCCGCCTTGAGCGGCAACCGGCATCTCGCCTTCTGGGAGGTTGCCGGGACGGAGCGTCCCCTGCCGCTCGCGCCGACCGACGCACGCCCCGCGAGCGCGCTGGAAGGGCGGCCGCTGCTCAGCGCTCCGACCGAGGGCCAGGCGATCGCGGCGGACTACGCCTCGCTGGGACTCACGCTCGGAAGACACCCGCTGGCGCTCTTGCGCGAGCGGTTGCGCGCCGCGGCGCTCGTCCCGGCAGCCGAGCTGATGGCGGCCGGCAACGGCGCCCGCGTGCGCACCGCCGGCATCGTGCTCATGCGCCAGCGCCCTGCGACCGCGAGTGGCGTCACTTTCCTCACCCTCGAGGACGAGAGCGGCCAGGTGAATGTGATCGTCTGGGAACGCATCGGCCGTGAGCAACGCCGCGCCCTCATCGAGTCGCGTCTGCTCGAAGTGCACGGCGAGCTGCAGCACCAGGAGGGAGTCACACACCTCATCGCCCACCGGCTCATCGACCGCTCGCGGCTGCTGGGGGAGCTCACGACGCGCTCGCGGGATTTTCACTGAGCGGGCGGGAACGCCGGACGAAACCTGTGCTTTACCCCTCAGCGCGGCTTGTCGGGCTTGGGCGAGCCGTCGCTCTCATCCCCGATCTCGTAGTCCTCGAAATCGCTGGTGAGCTCCGCGGTGTGCTTTTCCTCGAGCAGCCGCTCGAGGCGCCGCCACGCCGGATCGCCCGCCTTCTGCCCACGCCGCTTGGCGAGGTCAAGATCCTTGATGACCTGGTCGAGATCGACGTCCCCGTCCTCGGTAACAGGCTCGTCGGCCTCTTCGTCCTCGAATTCGTCTGATTCCGGCTTCTCGCTCATGCGGGATAGCAGTCTGCGGGAATTGGACGGCGCGAACTTAAATCAGAGACGGCGGGACTGCAATGCGTTCCTTCCGGTTTGTGAAGCACGCCCTCTATCGGGCAGGCCCGGCGATGCCCACCCTCAGTGAATCAATTGGTTGAGCTCGAAGATCGGCAGCAGCATGGCGAACACGATCCCCATGACGAACAGTCCCATGCAAACGATCAGCACCGGGCCCAGCAGGCCCACCAATGCCGCCAGCAGGCCGTCCAGTTCGCGTTCCTGGCTGATGGCCGCCCGCTCGAGCATGCCTTCGAGTTCGCCGCTCGACTCGCCGCTGGAGATGAGGTGAATCGTCATGGGCGGAAACAGCCGGCTCGCGGCGAGCGAACGGCCGATGGGCGCGCCCTCGCGTACGCGGGCCGCCGCCTCGGCCACCGCATCCCGCATCGGCAGATTGGTGACCACTTCACCCGCGATGCGCAGCGCCTCGAGCACCGGCACTGCGCTCGCCGAGAGGATGCTGAAGGTGCGCGTGAAGCGCGCGGTGTTGAAGCCGCGTGTGAGCTTGCCGACGAGCGGCAGGCGCAGCTGCAGGCGGTGGAAGCGGCGGCGCGCGTCGGGGTTGCGCAGCCAGCGCCGGAACAGCACCCCCGCGAGCACTATCCCGATGAGCAGGTAGATCCCGTAGGCGCGCAGGAAGCCGCTGGTGGCGATCAGCATCTGCGTCATCAGCGGCAGCTTCGCCTTGCTCGACTCGAACACCGCCACGACCTGTGGCACGACGTACACCAGCAGCGCCGAGACGATTGCGAAACACAGCACCGTCAGGACGATGGGGTAGAGCATCGCTGCCACCACTTTCTGACGCAGCTGATCACGACTCTCGGTGTAGTCGGCGAGCCGCTCGAGCACGTTGTCGAGGTGCCCCGCCTGCTCGCCGGCGGCCACCGTGGCGCGATAGATCTCCGGGAAGATGCGCGGGAACTCGGCGAAGCCGTCGGCGAGGGTGTGCCCTTCCATGACGCGGGCACGCACGCCGAGCACGATGCTCTGTACGCGCGGCTTCTCGGTCTGCTGCGACACCGCGAGGAGTGACTCCTCGAGCGGCAGTCCCGCACGCACGAGTGTCGCGAGCTGACGGGTGAAGAGCGCCAGGTCCGCCGACGAGACGCGGCGGATCAGGTTGAAGGAGCGCTGGCGCTTCGCCTCCTTCTGCGCGACTTCGGCGACCGTTACCGGCAGCAGCTGCTGCTCACGCAGCAGCTGGCGGATGTGTCGCGGGGTGTCCCCTTCGAGGATCCCCGTGCGCTCCTTGCCGGCAGCATCGAGCGCGGTGTATTCGAATGCCCCCATTATTTGATTGGCTGAAAGTCGCCTGCGGCGCTTTCAGCGGTACGAGGCCCGGGTTTCATTCAGCTCCGGGGCGAAAGGTGTGACTTTCGCCCCTCCGTGCCAGGTGGATGCGTCAATTCCCTAATCCTCGCGCGTGACGCGCAGCACTTCCTCGATGGTGGTCTCGCCGCGCAGTACGCGCGCACGGCCATCGTCGCGGATCGAAGGGGTGCTGAGGCGCGCGTGGCGCTCGATCTCCTGCTCGGAGACCCCATCGTGGATCATGGTGCGCATGGAGTCATCCACGATGATGAGCTCGTAGATTCCCGAGCGGCCGCGGTAGCCGCCGCCACTGTCGCGCCCGGGACGGTAAAGAGTCGGCGACGGCTCGTCGGGACGCATGTTGAGCAGCCGCCGCTCGTATTCCCCGGCCTGGAAGGGCTGCTTGCTGTCGGGATTCAGCACCCGCACGAGGCGCTGCGCCAGCACGCCGATCAGGCTCGAGGAGAGCAGGAAGGGCTCGATTCCCATGTCGCGCAGGCGCGTGACGGCACCCGCGGCGGTGTTGGTGTGCAGCGTCGAGAGCACCAGGTGGCCGGTGAGGCTCGCCTGCACCGCAATCTGCGCGGTCTCGAGATCGCGAATCTCACCGATCAGCACCACATCCGGATCCTGGCGCAGGATCGCGCGCAGCCCGCGCGCGAAAGTCATCTCGACCTTGGTGTTGACCTGCGTCTGGCCGATACCGTCGATGTAGTACTCGATCGGATCCTCCACGGTCATGATGTTCTGGGTGTTGTCGTTGAGACGCTCGAGCGCGGCGTAGAGGGTTGTGGTCTTGCCCGAGCCGGTAGGCCCGGTGACCAGGATGATGCCGTGCGGCTTGTGGATCAGCTCGTCCATGGCACTCTGGGTGCGCGGGTCCATGCCGAGGGAGCTGAGGTCGAGCCGGCCGGCCTGCTTGTCGAGAATACGCAGCACCACGCGCTCGCCGTGCCCGGAGGGGATGGTGGAGACGCGCACGTCGACCGCGCGACCGGCGATCTTCAGGCTGATGCGCCCATCCTGCGGCAGGCGTTTCTCGGCGATGTCGAGGCGCGACATGACCTTGACGCGCGAGACCACCAGCGGTGCCACCGCCCGGCGCGACTGCAGTACCTCGCGCAGCACGCCGTCGACGCGGAAGCGGATCACCAGGCGGTTCTCGAAGGGCTCGATGTGGATGTCGGAGGCGTTCTCCTTGACCGCCTGGGTGAGCACCGCGTTGATCAGGCGGATGATCGGCGCATCGTCCTCGCTGTCGAGGAGGTCGGCCTGCTCGGGCAGATCCTGCGCCAGGTGCGCAAGGTCGGTGGTGTCATCGAGCCCCTCCACCGCCTGCATGGCATTCGAGCCCGCCTCGTAGGCCTGCCTCAGCAGCTCATCGAACTGCGCTTCCGGTACGCGCTCGAGCCGCAGCGCGCGGCGCAGGTAGCGGCGCACCTCGGCGAGGGCCTGAGGCGAGGCGGTGTCGCGATAGATGCACTCGGCGACGCCGTCGACCATCCGGTTCACGAGGACGCCGTGGCGCTTGGCGAAGGCGAATGACAGGCGCCTGCCGGAAGCGTCATCGACGCCTGCGGCCCGGGGTTGAGCACTGTCGTTCATGGCCTGCTTTGAGGGGGCGGGGTGGCGCCCTCCGGCGGTGCGGCGGGGGCCGGAGTCGCACTGCTCTCGGGAGCCGGTGTGCCAGGTGCGAACGTGGTGCCCGGGGGTATCGTGAGGACCGGCGGCTTTGCGGGCGCGGCGGCCGGCGGTGCGGCCGCGCCGGGAGCATTCGGCGAGGGCTGCCCGGTAGCGCGGTCCGTGCCCGGCGGCGGAGGCGGCGGCATCGGGGGGAGCTTGCCGG
>DASQRV010000102.1:0-3260 GCA_035642735.1 Steroidobacteraceae bacterium | reverse complement strand
ACGACGTCATCGAGGACACCCCGCCACCGAAGGACCAGCTGGCGCAGCGCTTCGGCGCCGACGTCGCCGAGATCGTCGATGGCGTCACCAAGCTCGACCAGATCAAGTTCAAGAGCCGCGAGGAGGCGCAGGCGGAATCGTTCCGCAAGATGCTGCTCGCCATGGTGCGCGACCTGCGCGTCATCCTGGTGAAGCTCGCCGACCGCACGCACAACATGCGCACCATCGGGGCCATGGCGCCGGCGCGACGCCGGGCGATCGCCCGCGAGACGCTCGAGATCTACGCGCCGATCGCCGAAAGGCTCGGCCTCTACAACATGAAGCTCGAGCTCGAGGACCTCGGCTTCAAGGCGCTCTACCCGCGCCGTTACCTGGTGCTCGAGCGCGCGCTGAAGCGCGCGCGCGGCAACCAGAAGGAGTTCCTCAAGAAGATCGAGCAGCAGCTGAATGCCGCGCTCATGAAGGCCGAGATTGCCGCGCACGTCGAGACGCGCGAGAAGCACCTCTACAGCATCTACCGCAAGATGCGCCGCAAGAGCGCGCTGCTCGGCGAGATCGTCGATGTCTACGGCCTGCGCATCATCGTCGACCGCCCCGAAACCTGCTACCGCGCGCTCGGCGTCGTGCACTCGGTATTCAAGCCGATGCCGGGGCGCTTCAAGGACTACATCGCCATCCCGCGCGCCAACGGCTACCAGTCACTGCACACGACGCTCTTCGGCCCGAACGGCGTGCCGATCGAAGCGCAGATCCGCACTGGCGACATGCACCGCGTCGCCGAGGCCGGTATCGCCGCGCACTGGAGGTACAAATCGGGCGGCGATTCCGGCTCCATGCAGCAGGAGCGCACGCGCGAGTGGATCTCGAACCTCGTGTCGCTGCAGGAAGCCGGCACCTCGGAGGAGTTTCTCGAGAGCGTCAAGGTCGACCTGTTCCCCGACAAGGTCTACGTGTTCACGCCCAAGGGGCAGATCCTGCGCCTGCCCTCCGGGGCCACGGTCGTGGATTTCGCCTACGCGGTGCACACCGACATCGGCAACCGTTGCGTCGCCGCCAAGGTCGACCGGCGCCTGACGCCGCTGCGCACCGTGCTGCGCAACGGCCAGCAGGTCGAGATCATCACCGCCAAGGGTGCGGCCCCCAACCCCTCCTGGGTCAACTTCGTCGCGACCGCGAAGGCGCGCAGCGCCATCCGCCATTACCTCAAGGGCCTGCGTCGCAGCGAGGCGATCGCGCTCGGCGCGAAGCTCCTCACGCAGGCGCTCGGCGAGTTCTCGCTCTCGCTCGAGGATGTGAGCGAAGAGGTGCGCCGTGCGGCGCTCGGCGAGCTCGGCCTCAAGGATCTCGATGAGCTCTACGAGAAGGTCGGGCTCGGCGAGCGCCTGGCACCGCTGGTCGCGCGGCGGCTGCTGCCGGCGGCCCCGACCGCGAGCGGACCTGCCGGACTTGCGCCGCTCGCCATTGCCGGCACCGAGGGACTGCTCGTTACCTACGCGCGCTGCTGCTTCCCGATCCCCTACGACCCGATCTTCGCCTTCCTTTCCACCGGGCGCGGCGTCGTGATCCACCGCGAGAACTGCGTCAACGTCGAGGACTACCGCAAGCACCCGGAGAAGTGGCTGCCGGTGAGCTGGCAGACCGCGCCCGATCGCGTCTTCTCCTCCGAGATCCGCGTCGATGTCGTCAACCGCACCGGCGTGCTCGCGGCGGTGGCGGCGGCGATCGCCAGCACCGAGACCAACATCGATCACGTTTCCATCGACGAGCAGGATGCCGACACCGCGGTGCTCACCTTCGAGCTGCGGATGCGCGACCGCCGTCATCTCGCCCGCCTGGTGCGCGTCATCCGCCGCATGCCGGACGTGACCCGCGTGACGCGCACCATCGCCGCGCATGCCCGCAGCGACGGCCACGTCACCCGCACCGACCCCGAAGGCGACGGCGAGGACGCGGGCGATGTCAGCGGCTGACCGACCGCAGTGCCCACACACTTCCACAGGAGCGACAGCGATGAGCCGCCAGAGCATCCACAGCGAGCGCGCACCGCAGGCGATCGGCCCCTACTCGCAGGCCGTGCGGGCCGGTGACACCGTCTACCTCTCCGGGCAGGTGCCGTTCGACCCCGCGACCATGCAGCTGGTGAGCGGCGACATCGAGGTACAGGTGCGGCGCGTATTCGAGAACCTCAAGGCGGTCGCGGAAGCGGCCGGCGGCTCGCTCGCGCAGGCGGTGAAGGTCAACATCTTCCTCACCGATCTCGCTAACTTCGCCAGGGTGAACGAGATCATGGCGCTCTACTGCACCAAGCCCTATCCCGCGCGCTCGACCATCGGCGTAGCTTCGCTGCCGCGTGGTGCGCAGGTCGAGATCGAGTGCGTCCTGCACCTCGGCTGAAGCGCGCGCCACCTGCTGCCGCACCGGCCGCGCCCGGCATCGCGGCGCGCCCGGTCACGGCGCTGCGCGGCGTCGGCGCCGCACTCGCCGAGCGCCTGGCGCGGCTCGGGGTGACACGGGTTGCGGACCTGCTGTTCCTGCTGCCGCTGCGCTACGAGGACCGCACGCAGATCACGCCGATCGGGACGCTGCAGCCCGGCACGCGCGCGGCGGTGGAAGGGGAAATCCAGCTCACCGAGGTCGCCTACCGCGGCCGCCGCCAGCTCCTCACGCGCATCTCGGATGGCTCAGGGATGCTCACGCTGCGCTTCTTCTACTTCTCCGCCAGCCAGCAGCACAACCTCGCGCGTGGCCTGCGGCTGCGCTGCTTGGGGGAGGTGCGGCGCGGGCCGCTCGGCCTCGAGATGGTGCACCCGGAGTACCGGCGGCTCCACGAAGACACACCGCCACTCGATGAGACCCTGACGCCGATCTATCCGCTCACCGAGGGCGTGCCGCAGGGGCGGCTGCGCGCCCTGATCGGGGCCGCGCTGCGCGAGCTCGCCGGCGCCGGGCCGGCCGAGCTGCTGGCAGAACCGGAGCTGCCGGCGGGGCTGCCGACGCTGCGCCAGGCGCTCGAGTACCTGCACGCGCCCCCGCGCGGGGCGCAGCTCGCCGAGCTCGCCGCCGGGCGCCACCCGGCGCAGCGACGGCTGGCGTTCGAGGAGTTGCTCGCCCACCACCTGGCGCTGAAGCTGCGCAAGCGTGCGCTGAAGACGGACCCCGCGCCGCCGCTGGCGGATGCGGGGCGACTTGCGCAGCGCTTCCTCGCGGCGCTGCCGTTCGCGCTCACCGGCGCACAGTCGCGAGCGCTCGCCGACGCTGAC
>DASQRV010000101.1:0-8040 GCA_035642735.1 Steroidobacteraceae bacterium | reverse complement strand
TTGCCGCTGGCGTCGAAAGAGGTCCCGACGACCTGGCGGAAGTCGTTAACTCCGGTGGCCTCCGCGATCTGGTCCCCGGGCAAGCTGTGGAGATTGACGATACCGCCGGGTGTCCACAGCACCGCCTGGAAGTTGGGCGTGAGCACGCCGCCTACCACGTCGCCGGGCGTGTCCGAGAAGCCCACGATGATGCCGTCATTGCTGATAGCCATTGGCGTATTCCAGCCCTGGCCCCCGAGCGTCGCGAGCCGGAGCGGCCGGCCGTTCACCCACAGCACGGCATGGCGCGCGCTGAAAGCGCCGACCGCGACGTCACACGTGCCCGAGATCCCCACCACCTCGCCGGCATCGTTGATCGCTGTGGCAGCCGAAGTCGAGTCGCCCGCGAGCGGCGGCAGGACCTGCGGCTGACTGGCGTCCGGCGCCCACTCCACCGCCTCGAACCGCAGCTGCTGCGGCGGCACGCAGCTCGAATCGTGTTGCGCCGTTTCCGCCCAGCCGACCGCCGCTCCCGCGTTGTTGACGCCGGTAGCGAAGCCGTTGTTACCACCGAGCAGCGGCAACGCCCCGAGCGCGCCGTTGCGCCACAGGAAGGGTAAGCACGTGTGCCCGTTGGTGGAAATGAAGGCGGCACACGAGAAGCTCTCGCCGAGCGGATCGGCGCTCGCGGTCTCGGAAATGCCGACCACGAGTCCGTGATTGTTCTTGATCGGCCACTCGACCGCGCTGTTGGTGCCGCCGAGGGTGCCCAGATCGATCACGGCGCCCGGAATCGAGAGGCTCGCATGCGTCGCACCCGCGGCGGTGTTCGAGGCGCCCGCCACCCAGCCGAGGTTGTTCACTCCGCTGCCGAACGCGAATGTGCCGCCGAGCGTTCCGGTGTCATAAACCACGTATGCGGGCGGCGCCGCCGCCGCGAATGAGGCTGTGGCGATGACAAGCGCTGCACACAGGGTCAAAACCGCGACATGATGTTGGTTTTTCATGGTGCCTCCCGCAGCCGAAAACGACCGATCCCTGCGGCCGACTGTAGAGCGGAGCGCACCTGGGGGACGGACGTTTTCGGACCTCGAAGAGGAGAATCGAAGTCCGAAAGCGGCCGAAATCCCCAAGCGTAACGCGGGCGATCCCCGGCGTTCCCGCCGCCGGCCTGCGCTCAGCGCTCGCCGCGTCGCGCGGGACAAACGGTCCACCGCGCGGCGCGATTCAAGCGTAGCGGCAGGCAGTAGCATCCAAGCTTGCAGGGATGGGTCCCTCGCACGCTCATCGGGCCTCAACCATGGAAGTCCGAACCATGGAAAGTCTCAGCTGGTCGAGCCGCAGCCCGATCGGGCTCATCGTCATCGCCGTCTTCGTCGGGCTCGTGGGTCTCCTCAGCCTCACCCGGCTGCCGCTCCAGCTCTTCCCCGATATCAACAAGCCCGAACTGACCGTCCAGACGGGCTGGCGCACGGCTTCACCCGAAGAGGTCGAGTCAGAGCTTCTCGAGCCGCTCGAGAATGTCATGCAGGGCATGCCGGGCATCGAGGAAATCGAGGGCAACGCGATCGCTGAAGGGGCGACACTCAAGCTGCGCTTCGCGCTCGGCACGGACATGAAGAATGCGCTCGTCGAGGTGATCGGGCGCCTGAACCGGCTGCGGCCGCTGCCGCTCGATGCCGACCGTCCCAGCGTCCGGCTCGGCGGCGATGGCAACACCAACGAGACGCTTTCGTGGTTCTTCGTGCAGCTGCTGCCGGGTACTCCCGGACCCATCGAAGCGCGGCGACGCTTCATCGAGGACACGGTGCGCTCGCGGCTCGAGTCCATTCCGGGGGTCGCGGCCGTCGAAGTGAACGCCGGACCTCTGGAGAATGTACGCATTACGGTCGACCTCGCCCGCACTGCTGAGCTCGGCATCACTGTTCCCGATATCGCCAACCGCGCCGCGAGCGCGACCAACGTCTCCGGTGGACTGCTGGATGTCGGGCGCCGCCAGTACACGTTGCGCTTCACTGGCCGCTTCTCGCCCGAGCAGCTCGGAGCGCTGGTGCTGACGTGGCGCGATGGCCGGCCGGTGCACCTCTCGGACCTCGCGACGATCGATGTCGCGCCGCCGACGCGCACTTCCTTCGCTTACCAGAACGGCAACCCCGCGGTCGGCATTCAGGTGTTCCGCGCCAACGGCGCCAACGTGCTGGCAACGCTCGATGCGGTGAAAGCCGCCGTGGCGGAGCTGCGCGACGGTCCGCTGAAGGCGCACGGCCTGGGCATCGAGCAGTCCTTCGACGCCTCGCTCTTCATTCGCCGGGCGGTGCGCCTGTTGACCGAGAACCTGATCGTCGGCGCGTTGCTCGCGCTCGTGGTGGTGTGGTGGTTCATGCGCGAATGGCGCGTGACGCTCCTGATTGCGGCCACCATCCCGGTGTGCTTGTTCGCCACCTTCGTGGTGCTCGATCTCTTCGGCCGCAGCCTCAACGTCATCTCCCTCGCCGGTCTCGCCTTTGCCGTCGGCATGGTCGTGGAGGGGGCGATCGTCGTGTCCGGGAACGTCGTGCGATTGCGCGAGGCGGGCCTGCCACTCGATGAGGCCTGCCGTAAAGGCGCGCGGCAGGTGGCGGGCGCCCTGCTCGCCTCGACCGCAACGACGATCGCCGTGTTCGTGCCGGTGCTGTTCCTGAAGGATGTCGAGGGGCAGCTGTTCGGTGATCTTGCGCTCACCATCTCGATCGCGGTGGCCATCTCGATCGTCGCGGCGCTCACGCTGCTGCCGGCGGCGCTCGGCTTTGTGCTGCGCCGCCCCATGCGACCCACTGGCTACGGTGCGGGGTGGCCCTGGCTGACCGATTGGATCCTCGAGGCGACCGACTCACGCCCGAAGCAGCTCGCCTGGATCGCAGGATTGCTGGTGCTGCCGCTGCTGCTCGCCTGGTGGCTGCTGCCGCCGCTCGACTATCTGCCGCCGGTCAAGCGCGCCGCCATCGATTCTTTCTTCGACTTCCCGCCCGGCATGAGCCCGGAAGAGGTCCATCGTGAGCTGGTGCCGGCACTTCTCGCGCGCATGCGTCCCTACATGGAAGGCCGCGCGCAGCCGCGCCTCAAGAACTGGTACGTCCTCACCTGGCCCGGAGGTGGCACGCTCGGCGCCCGGGTCATCGAGGAGAGCCGCATTGGGGAGCTCGAGCGGCTGGTACGCGACAAGATCACCGTCGGACTGCCGGACACCCGCGTGTTCACGGTCGAAGGCGATCTCTTCGGCGGCATCGGCGGCTCGGTTCGCTCGGTCGGCATTCACCTGCAGAGCGAGGACTCCGCCGCGCTCAACCGTGTGGCGATCGAGGGGCGCGCGCTGCTCGAGAAGGTGTTTCCCGGCGCCGCCGTGCAGAGCTTCCCGAACCCGGAGGACGTATCGCTCGAGCTGCATGCTGTTCCGGATGACCGCCGCATCGCGGAGGTCGGCTGGGATCGTGCGACGCTCGGCACCGTGGTGCGGACCGTCGGGGAAGGCGCCTGGCTCGGGGAGTACTTCGATGGTAAGTCCCGCCTGCCGATCATCCTGCGCTCGAGCGGCGGCACCACACCCGAGGACATCTCGAATGCCCCGCTGATCACGCCTTCCGGTCTCATCGTACGCCTCGGCGACCTGGTGCAGCTTTCGACGGTGCCCGGTCCGCCGGCGATCCGCCGACTCAATCACCGGCGCACCGTGACCCTCACCATCGACCCGCCCGCGACGCTGTCCCTCGAGAACGTCCTCAAGACGATCGACAGCGAGGTATTGCCCAAGCTGCGCATGCACATGCCGCCCGATGGTGCGATGCGCCTCGCCGGCAGCGCCGACAGCCTCAGCCAGACGCTGAGCGCCATGACTCGCGTGTTCGTCATGGCGCTGATCGTGCTGCTGCTGCTGATGACGGTACTGTTCCGCTCGCTGCGCGACAGCGTCATCGTGCTGCTCACCGTGCCCCTCGCGCTGGTTGGCGGGGTGCTGGGGTTGCGCCTGCTCGACCTGGTGAAATTCCAGGCGCTCGATCTGCTTTCCATGATCGGCTTCGTCATGATGATCGGGGTCATCATCAACCATGCGATCCTGCTGGTCGCCGCGGTGCGCAGCGTCGAGAGCGAGGGCGTCCCGCTCGAGGAAGGTATCCGCGCGGGCCTTCAGCAGCGCCTGCGGGCGATCCTCGCGAGCACACTCACCGGTGCGCTCGGGGCGCTGCCGATGGCAGTGAATCCCGGACCGGGCAGCGTCATCTATCGCGGGCTCGCCGCGGTCAACATCGGCGGGGTGGTGCTGAGCCTCGCCTTCAGCCTGGTGTTGATACCCGCGCTCATGCGGTTGTTCGCCGCACGCCGCGAGGCCGCCGCCGTGCCTGCCGGCTCGGCGGAGGCGGCACCTTCCGCATGAATGCCGGTGCTCCACAACCAGCCCGTCGCGCCAGCCCCGGCAAACGCGCCAGCGTGCTGCTGCTGGCCGCCGCTGCCTCCTGGGCCGTTGCGAGCGCCGCTGCCGATCCTCCGCCCGCCGAGCGCCCGGTCGTCGAGGTCGGCACCGTGAGCGTGCGTCCGGTGAACATCGAGAGCTGGATTCCGGGCTCGATCGTCAGCCGCTCCGATGCGCGCATCGCGAGCGTCATTGCGGGCCGCGTGGTCTGGATTGCCGACGTTGGCACGCGGGTCGGTGCGGGCGAGGCGCTGGCGCGCCTCGATGACACCGTGTCGCGGTTGCGGCTCGAGGACCTGCGCGCGCAGGTGGCGCGGGCGCGGGCCCAGCAGCAGTTCAACAGCTCGCAGCTCGAGCGGTTCAACCGCCTCGCGGCGACCCAGGTGCTGAGCGCCAGCCAGCTCGAGGACGCGCGCGCCCAGCGTGAGATGTCCACCGACGATCTGACGCGAGTCGAGGCGCAACTCCGTCAGGTCCAGTACGACATCGCGCAGTCGGTGATTCGTGCCCCGTTTCCGGGCGTGGTGACCGAGCGCTTCATCCAGCGTGGTGAATACCTGCAGACCGGCGCGGCCACCGTGCGGCTCGTGAACACGAGCGACATCGAGGCGCGCGCGACGGCAGCGCTCAGCCTCGCGGGCAACGTCCACCCCGGACAGATTGTTGCGGTGCGCGACCACGGCATCGAGAAGCGCGGGCGGGTACGTACCGTCGTGCCGGTGGGAGATGACCGTTCGCGGCAGTTCGAGGTGCGCGTGTCGCTCGGCAGCCCCGAGTGGCTGGTCGGTACGCCGGTCGAGGTGAGCCTGCCCTCCGCGGCGGTGCGCACGGCGGTCACCGTGCCGCGCGATGCGCTCGTGATCCGCCAGAATCACTCCTACGTGCTGCGGGTCACGCGTGCCAACACGGTCGAGGAGCTCGACGTGACACCCGGCGCTGGGATCGCCGATGTGGTGGAGGTCCGGGGCCCGCTCGCCGCCGGCGACCGCCTGGTGATCCGCGGTGGTGAGCGGCTGGCGTCCGGACAGGCGGTGCGCGTCATCGACCACTCGAGCCAGGCGGCGGCGCAGATGCACCCGGGCTGAAGTCTCGGTCACTGCGCGCGCTTCAGCCGATCCGCGACTGCCGACTGCCGCGCCGCTGCAACGGCTCGAATTCGTAAGTCCGGCCGCCCTCCTCCGCAAGCCGAGGCACCCCCAAGCCCTTCTAACCCGTCGCAGTCGCCGACCAAGGTCGGACGGGCGAACGACCCCTAACTCTAACAAGTCCGCCCCTGCCGGCCGCGGACCCATAGCGACTGACGTCTGATGTTGGCACTGGTGCCTGGGCAAAACGCATGCTCGGAAGCGCCCGCTGACGGAGTTGACAAAACGCCGACAAATACCTGTTTTCCCCGATTTTTTAGTCGGTACATGGAGACAAGCGGGTCGGTACATGGAGACACGTTGTTGTGTTGCACAAAACCGGCAAGATGTTGCCCACCGTCGGTCTTGTCGGTTTCGCCGATGGCGTTGTTTCTTGCTTTCATCGCTGGAGTGCTGGTCAGTGCAACGACGAGCCGAGTCGGCTTGCCGTTATGGCGCAGCGCAACAGCGCTCGCTGGGCGCAGCGACCCTTACGTGCGCACCGGCGCTCTCATCGCGAGCTTTGCGCTCGCGGCGGGGTTCCTTTATCTCGCGATTGGCTCCCGTCACTCGCTCGAGCGGCCCAGGCCCGGGATCCGCGGCGCTGCTTCCGTGGGGGGAGCGGCCGACTCGGCGAAGGGTGGAGCCACCGCGCGCATCTCTCGCAGCGGACAGGCGACGCCGGCCGCGGGCGATCTGTGCGTCACGAGTCAGGTGCTGCGTCCAGCTGCGGGCACCCGTCTCGCGCTCGTGATCAACCGGGAAATCGGCTGAACGCTCGCCGGGTCGTCACCCATGCAATCCGCTAACCCTCTACTCACGCCACGACCTCCCCGTACGCCGAAGCGTCGACGGACAGTTGGGCACTGGAGGACGTCACCAACGTTCACGTAATTGCCGTCAACGTCTACTGATCACTGACATGCCGGGAAGGACCTGTCAGCACTGCTCATCTTGGGAGTCATTTGTGGCTCCTCGGAACGGGGAGGGAACGTGCACACAGGCAACCTCGGCAAGCACTGCGCTCGCCGCCACTGCCCTGGCGGTTGGGAGTTGTGGGAGCTCGACCACGGCAAGGAGACCAACTTCGTCCTTGCCGGCGCGCACGGCAGGCTAGTCTGCGAAGCCTGTCATCGGCGGCCACCCCGTGAGGTGAAGTTCGCGCGGGATTGTCTCGCCTTCCATGAGAGAGACAACCCGCCCGTCGGGAAGTACGCGCGGCAATGCGACCGCGGTCACTCCACCGGATCGTGGAAGAGCGCCCCAGTGCTCTAGGCCTCACGCATGGATGCATGGGTCTCAACACGGACACCGCGTGCTGCGTCAGGCTCACCCTGGCACGTCCTCGCGATGCTGGCCCTGCTCGTCGGCGGCCTGCTCGGGCCGCGCGCGGAGTCGCAGCCACCCGTGCGCCCACCGTTCGATCACATGACGACGGGGTTTGAGCTCCTCGGCCAGCATCGCGACTTGCCGTGCGAGTCCTGTCACGTCAACGCCATTTTCAAGGGCACGCCGAAGGTCTGCGCCACTTGTCACGGCGTCGGGACGCAGATTCGTGCCACCGCCAAGCCTGACAACCACATCATGTCGACCGACCAGTGCGATGCGTGCCACACGCCCGTCGCCTGGAAGCCGGCGGTCAACTTCGATCACACCCAGACACGCGGCAGCTGCTCGATGTGCCACAACGGCCAGCAGGCACAGGGCAAGCCGCCGAATCATATCGTCACGGATCTCGAATGCGACGCCTGCCACAACACCATGACGTGGGCGGGAGCGGTGTTCACGCATGCAGGCGTGACGACGGGGTGTGCCGTCTGCCACGACGGCGTACACGGCAGTGGGCTCGCGGCCAACCACTTCCCGATCAGCTCCAGCGGCGTGACCGCGGTGCCGTGCGAGGCGTGCCACTCCACCACCGAGTTCACGACCTGGGCCGTCGCGACCATGAATCATCCGGCGAGCCACTTGCCGTGTGCGCTCTGCCACGAGACCGCGGCCTATATCGGGATGCACCCGAGCACCAACACCACCGCGGGCGACTCGCGTCCGAACGCCACGCTCGACCCCAATCATCCCAAGACAGGCGATTGTGGTACATGCCATGTCACGACCTCATTCCTCGCGGGCGAGGTGAAACCCTCCAACCACATCCCGACCTCGGCCCCCTGCGCCCAGTGCCACACCACCCCGGGCAACTACGCGCTCTACTCTGTGACTGGCACGCACCAGGGCGTGACGGGTTGTCTCGCCTGCCACGGAGCGGGCACCGGTCCGTTCGCCGGACCGCCGCCCGGCAACACGATCACCATCGTTGGCTGGGCGGGGACTAACCACTTTCCGATCGGCAGCCTCGACTGCAACGGCTCGGGCTGCCACTCGGCCACCAACGTCAACCCCGGTGGCTTCAACATCGGTACGGCGAACATCAATACACCGACCCTCACCGTCGCCGGCCACACCACCGTCGGCACGGCGGTCCCGGCCTGTCAG
>DASQRV010000100.1:0-3469 GCA_035642735.1 Steroidobacteraceae bacterium | reverse complement strand
GCGCCCGCAGGGGCGCGAGGACCCGCTCGCCGTCCGCGGGCGGTCCGCAATAACAGACATCGAATGCCAGGCTCGGCCCATCCTTCGCATCGACGCCGAATTCGGGCAGCACACACAACTCATCGGGCGCGCCTGCCATGTGGTCGACGAAGCTGCGCATCAACTGGCGCGAGCCCGCAAACGGGAAGGTGATCTCACCGCCGTAGAGCATGGGCCCGACCGGGTGCAGCCGATACTCGAACGAGGTGACGACCCCGAAATTGCCGCCGCCGCCGCGCAGGCCCCAGAACAGATCCGGATTCTCGTGGGCATCGGCCCGCAGCAGCCTGCCATCGGCCGTGACCACTTCCGTGCCGGTGAGGTTATCGATCGTCAGTCCGTACTTCGGCCCGATGCGGCCGAACCCGCCGCCGAGCGTCAGTCCAGCAAGTCCGGTGTCGGAGGCCGTGCCGGCGGTGGTGGCGAGGCCGAAGGCCTGCGCCTCGCGATCGAATTGCCCGAGCAGCACGCCCGGCTCGGCGCGCGCGAGCTTCGCGGTCGGATCGATGTGTACGCTGCGCATTGGCGCGAGGTCGATCTCCAGCCCGCCGTCGCACACCGACTGGCCCGACAGGCTGTGACCACCGCCGCGGACCGAAGTGAGCAGGCCGTGCGCACTGGCGAAGCTGACTGCACGCATGACGTCCGCCGCGCCGGCGCAGCGCGCGATGAGCGCTGGCTTGCGGTCGAAGGCGGCATTCCACAGGCGCCGTGCGTCGTCGTAACCCGCGTCGCCCGCGGTCAGCAGGCCGCCCCGCAGGCCGGCGCGCAGATCCGCGACGTCAGCCGCAGTCAGTGTGACCTGCCGGCCATCGAGACCGAACGCGCCGATCTCCGCGCCCGCGGCAGCGGCGCGACGCAACGGTAAGGAAGACGCGGCGAGCGCAGCGAGCCCCGCTGCACAGAAGGTTCTTCTTCTCATGATTGTTTCACTCCCGGCGCAACGCGGGGAGGGTGCGCCGTGCGCTCGGCGAGTGTCAAGCGCGGCGACCGCGCGGTGAACCCGTCATCCCGCCGCGCGCGGCTGTGGCACACTACCGCGCCTTCGTGTCCGCTCGCGACGGCCACGACATCGAGGTGGTCTGCGATGAGCAAACTCCTGCGACGACTGGTCGTCCTGCAGCCCGGCGAGGCGCCGGTCGTGCTGGCGTCGCTCGCCACGCTGCTGTGCACATTTTCCAGCTACACCATGCTGCGTCCGGTGCGCGATGCGCTCGGCGTCACTTCGGGGCTGGACAAGATTCCGTACCTCTTCTGGGGCGTGTTCCTCGCCATGCTGCTGCTGCAGCCCGTGTATGGCTGGCTCACCTCGCGCTACGCGCGCTCGGTGTTCCTGCCATGGGTGTACGGGTTCTTCGTCATCAATCTGCTGTTGTTCTGGCTCTGGTTCCACGTGGCGGCCGATCACACCTGGATCGCGCGCACGTACTACGTGTGGGTGAGCGTCTTCAATCTGTTCGTGGTCGCAGCGTTCTGGAGTCTGATGGCCGACATTTTCACCCGCGAACAGGCCGGGCGGGTTTTCGGCTTCATCTGGGCGGGCGCCAGCGCCGGGGGCCTGATCGGACCCTTCGTGGCCCGCGAGCTGGCCCTGCCGATCGGTGCCATCAATCTGCTGCCGATCTCAGCCGGACTGTTGTTCGCGGCGCTGCTGTTGATGAGGCAGGTCATCCGCCGGCAGGGCAGTTCCGGAGCGCCGGCGGGCGCCGCCGCGCCGGGTGCCGAGCGCGGCGTCGGCGGCGGCGTGCTGGCCGCCTTCGCCCAGGTGGGGCGCTCGCCGTACCTGATCGGGATCGCGGTGTTCGTGCTTTTCATGACCTGGGTATCGACTTTCTTCTACCTCGAGCAGCAGTCGTTCGTCGCCAAGGTGTTCCACAGCGCCGATGAGCGCACCCGCTTTTTCGGCACCATCGACCTCGCCGTGCAGGGGGCAGCGCTGCTGCTGCAGGCGCTGCTCTTCAGCCGCCTGTTCAAGTGGTTCGGAATGCGAGCGCTGCTGGTGGCGGTGCCGCTCATGATGATCGGTGCCTATGCGCTGTATGCGCTGGTGCCGACGTTCATGGTGCTGAACTGGGCGTACGGCGTGCGGCGGGTCGCCGATTACGGCATCACGCGGCCCTGCCGCGACTCGCTCTTCACCGTCGTGAGCCGCGAAGAGAAGTACCAGGCGAAGAGCCTGATCGACACCTTCGCCTATCGCGGCGGGGACGCGCTCAGCGGCTCGCTCTACAAGGCCTTCACCGCCGGGCTCGGTGCGGGCCACAGCGCCGTCGGCTGGTTGGGCGCGGCGGTCTCCGCCCTGTGGATGCTGCTCGCGCTCGGCCTGGGGCGCGCCTTCCAGCAACGCGTCCAGCGCGCCGCAGCGCCGCCCGGCCAGCCGGGCGAGGCGCGGCTCAGCCGCACGGAGAGCGTTCGACTCTAGGCAGCGCTTGACTGCGCTTCGCCGCCGCCGGCGGACAGATCGGGCGTTGCGCTGCTGCCGAGGGCCGTGATCGCGGCGATGATCTCCGCCGCGTTGGCGAAGCGCTCAGCGCGTGACTTCGCCATGAGGCGCGCGAGGAACGGCTCGTAGCGGGAAAGGTCCGCGGGCAGCGTCGGCAGCGGGGAGCTCACGTGCTGCTGCAGAACCTCCATGGCGGTGGCGCCGACGTAGGGTTTCTGGCCGGTCAGCAGCTCGTAGCAGATGACCCCGAGGCTGTAGAAATCGGAGCGCGCATCGAGGCCCTCGCCCTGCGCCTGCTCGGGACTCATGTAGTACGGCGAGCCGAGGAGCACTCCCGTCTGCGTGCTGATGGTGCTGGCATCCATCGAGCGCGCGAGGCCGAAGTCGATGAGCGCCACGGAGTCGTTATCGCGCAGCATGACGTTCGGCGGCTTGAGATCGCGGTGCACGAGTCCCGCCTCGTGCACCACCTGGAGCGCCGCGGCGATCTGCGCCACGTAGTGCAGCGCTTCCTGCTCGCTCACGCCGCGCTGGATGCGCGCCTTGAGGTCGCCGCGCGGCAGGTATTCCATCGCCAGGTACTCGAAACCGCCGTGGACACCGTAGTCGTAGATCTCCACCACGAGCGGACTCTGTACCGCCATGATCGCGGTGTACTCGCGCTCGAGGAACTGCCGCCCGGCCGCCGCATCGCGCAGGGTCTTGCTGACCTTGAGGCCCACGTTGTGCCCGCGGTGCGCGCTGCTGGCGAGGTACACCACCGCCTTCTCCGACTCGCCGATCTTCAGCCGCAGCGTGTAGCCCGGGATGTACTCGGCGTTGGTAGTGAGGAGTGCAGCGATGCCGCTCGGCTGCAGTGTCCCGCCCTCGGCGCCGGTGCCCGCGCGTCCCGCATCCGCGGCAACCGCGTGGGCGGACGGCGGGACGGTGTGCCCGGCCGCGTCGGCAGCGATGAGCTCCGCATCGCGTGACAGATTCGCGAGGCTC
>DASQRV010000099.1:0-5500 GCA_035642735.1 Steroidobacteraceae bacterium | reverse complement strand
GAAGAGCTGATCCAGCTGCTGCAGGGTGAGGCGCGTCCAGGTCGGGCGGCCGTGATTGCACTGGTTCGCGCGCTCGGTCTCCTCCATCTGCCGCAGCAGCGCATTCATCTCAGGCAAAGTGAGCCTGCGGTGCGCGTGGATCGCGGACCGGCAGGCGAGCGTTCCAAGGACGCGATCGGCCGCGCCCTCCAGGTGATGCGTGTCGGCATCGAGCGTGAGGTCGTGCACGAGCGCCTTCACGATGCGCGGAATCTCCGCCGTCGGCAGGAACGCGGGTACGCGGCGGAGCGCCAGGTGCGTCTCAGACAGCGCGTCGATCTCGAAACCCGCGCGGGCCCACTCGTCCCGCTGCTCGAGGAGCATCTCGAGCTCGTGGGGGTTGAGCTCCACCGTGAGGGGCTCCAGCAGCAGCTGCGAGGGCACGGGTCCCTGCGCGCGGTCGGCTTTCAGCTTCTCGTACAGCACCCGCTCGTGGGCGGCGTGCATGTCGACCAGCACGAGGCCGCCTTCGGTCTGGGCGAGGATGTAGACCCCGTGGAGCTGTGCGATGGCAGTCCCCAGGGGATGCGCCTCATCGGTGAAGCCCGGGGGCAAGGGCGCCGCGCTCCCGGCAGGCGCCTCGGCGACGAGTGCCGCAATGGCCCAGGGATCGCGCGAGGGTGAGTAGAGCGGGAGGCCCGGGGCTCGCGCCTCCCCGAGTGTGCCTGCGAACGCCAACGGCTCGTTGGCGGAGGGCGGAGACCCCCGCCATCCGGTGTGGGTGGGCGGCAGGGTGGCTCCCGAGGCGGCGGGCACCGCGGAAGCCTCGGGCGACGTCTCAGCCAGCGCGCGCTCGAGCGCGCGAAACACGAACTCGTGGATCTGGCGGGCATCGCGAAAGCGCACTTCGAGCTTTCCCGGGTGCGCATTCACATCGACGAGTTTCGGGTCGAGTGTCAGGTAGAGGACGTAGGCCGGATGGCGGCCGTGATAGAGCACGTCGCGGTAAGCGAGCCGTACCGCGTTCATGAGGAGCCGATCGCGGACGCTGCGGCCGTTGACGAACCAGAACTGCTGGTCCGGTTGCGCGCGCGAGCGGGTGGGAAGCCCCGCCCAGCCGGAGAGCATCACGGGACCTGCGGCGTGACTCACGGCGACCGCGCCCGCCGCGAAGTCTGCGCCCAGCACTTTAGCGAGCCGGGAGAGCTCGGTGCCGTCCCCATCGAGCGCGGGAGCCTCGAGGATGACGCGCGCGCCTTGGCGGAGCCGGAAGCTCACATCGAACCTGGATAAGGCCAGCCGCTCGACGAGGCGCGCGATGTGCCCGAGCTCGGTGGCGTCGCTCTTCACGAACTTGCGCCGCGCCGGGACGTTGAAGAAGAGATCACGCACCTCGACCGTGGTGCCGGTCGGGTGTGCCGCGGGCCGCAGCTGCGGCTCGCCGCCGCCTGCGATGGCGATCTCTGCACCGCGGTCCGCGGAGGCGTTCCGCGACAGGATCCGCAGGCGCGACACCGAGCCGATGGAGGGAAGCGCCTCGCCGCGGAAGCCGAGGGTCGTCACGGCTTCGAGGTCCTCGAGAGATGTGATCTTGCTCGTGGCGTGCCGGGCGACCGCGAGCGGCAACTCCTGCGCCTCGATGCCGCGGCCGTCATCGCGCACCCGCACGAGACCGGTGCCCCCGCGCTCGATGTCGATCTCGATGCGGCTCGCGCCCGCATCGAGGCCGTTCTCGATCAGCTCCTTGACGACGGACGCCGGCCGCTCGATCACCTCACCCGCGGCAATCTGGTCGACGAGCTCACCGGGCAGGACGCGTATCGGCATGGCGCGAGTGTACAGGCCGGAAGGCCCGCGGCGGGGAGCGGATGGGAAAGCGCGTCAGGGCGTTCCGGGGGCGGTTTCCGCACTGCTCGCGAGCGTGCTGCGGCGTTCCTGTTTGAAGCGCGTGCCATCAGGCGGGTACTGCACGAAGTAGCCGCGAACGCCGCTCGCGATAGCCTCCGCGAGGCGCGCCTGCTCGCCGGTGCTCCGCAGGCGCCGTTCCTCGCCCGGGTTCGAGATGTAGGCGGTCTCCACCAGCATCGAGGGGATGGCGGGGGATTTCAGCACCACGAAGCCGGCGCGCTGCACCTGTGCCTTGCGGATCTCGCCGACACCCTCGAGCGCACTCATGACGCGCTCGGCGGCACTCGCGCTCATGCCGACCATCTGCTCCTGCGCCGCATCGATCAGCACCGCGCCGAGCGGACTGTCATCGACCGGTACGCCCCCCATCAGGTCCGCCGAGTTCTCGCGGTCGGCGAGCACTTTGGCGGCTTCGCTGGAGGCACCGTGCACCGAGAGCACGTACACCGAGGCGCCCGACACGTTCCGGTCGGCAATGGAGTCGGCGTGCACCGAGACGAAGAGGTCCGCGTGCGCCGCGCGGGCGCGCGCGATGCGGTCGCGGAGCTCGACGAACTCATCGCGATTGCGCGTCAGTACGGCCCGCATTCCGGGCTCTGTGTTGATGCGCTCGGCGAGCGCCCGCGCGATGGCGAGCGTGACGTCCTTCTCGCGAGTTCCGCCGTGCCCGATGGCGCCCGGGTCCACGCCGCCGTGGCCGGCATCGACCGCGACGATCACGTCCCGATCGCCATCGCCGACGGCGTGGGGAGCGCGGACGGCTTTCGGGCCGACGGCCGGCAGGCTCGCGGCCTGCAGGCTCGCGGCCCGTTTCGGACCCGCCGCCTGTGCGATGGCGACGGTCGGCTCACCGAGCACCACCGTGAGCTCCCGCCCCGGCGCACCCGTGCTCCAGATGCTGCGGACCGGGAGTGGACTCCGGAGCTCCACCACGACCCGCAGCGTCCCGTAAGGCTGCGTCCCGAAGCGCACCGCGGTCACCACCCCGGACGGTGCCGGAGCATGCAGGCCATGCATCCGCTGGGTGTGGGGAAGATCGATGACGACGCGATCCGGGTGATCGAGGGTGAAGACGCTCTGCTTCGCAACGTCCGAGAGATCGAGGGTCAGCTGCGCGGAATCCGCGCCCGAGGAGAGTCCGATCCCGCGCAGCTCCGTGGCGAGTGCGGGGGTGAGTGCCACCGTGCCGACCAAAAGGGCAGCGAATCCCCGGCGAAAAACCTTCTTTATCATGAGCTTCGCGGCTAAAACTGGTTCTTAATCTACGGCGTCGCCGGAGGCTTTTCAACCTGGCGGTGTCAGCGGACACTCGGTACGTGAGCGCGGGCGCCGCCGTTTCCCGCCTTCTCGAGCCGCGCGAGCCATGATTTACCGGCCTCGGAATCTGCGCGGACTTCGATGTCGTGGGCGGGTGCACCAACGGTGAAGGTCAGGGTGAGATCGGCCGGCGGGAGTCGCGCCCCTCCCCGCTCCGGCCACTCGACGAGCCACAGGCTTCCCGGGCGAGCCCACTCGCGCAGTCCCAGCGAGTCGAGCTCTGCCGCATCGCGCAGGCGGTAGAGATCGACATGGAGCGCCGTCAGAGTCCCGAGCTCATGCAGCTCGAGCAGCGTATACGTCGGGCTCCGCACGGCGCCCGCGACGCCGAGCGCGCTCAAGAAACCGCGCGCGAAGGTGGTCTTCCCGGCGCCGAGCTCACCCGTCAGGTAGACGACCGCGAGTGTGCCGGGATCGGGACGGACGTGTGCCAGCTGCCTCCCGAGGGTCTCGGTTTCTTCTGCGGATCGGGTCTGAAGATGCACGCGGCGGCTAGAGATTGACGGAGTGGGGGAGCTCGCGCAGCAGGTCGGTCGCGAGCACCCCGCGCTCACCGCCGCGGGCCGCGGCATCGCCCGCCATGGCGTGCACGAGGACGCCGACGCGCGCCGCTGCCCAGGGATCGGCGCACTGCGCGAGGATCCCGACGATCGTCCCGGTGAGCACATCGCCCGTGCCGGCGGTTGCCATTCCGGGGTTGCCGCGCTCGCAGAGCCCGGGCGTGCGGCCGGGAGCACCGACGAGCGTGCCCGCCCCTTTCAGCACCACGGTACCGTGATAGCGATCGAGCAGCGCATCGAGCGCAGTGAGGCGATCCTGCTGGACCTCCTGTGCGCTCGTGCCGAGGAGCCGCCCGGCCTCGCCCGGATGCGGTGTCAGGATCCAGTCCTCGCGCGGTGCTACGCGGCCCTCGGCGAGCAGGTTGAGCGCGTCCGCATCGACGACGAGCGGCTTACCGCTCGCGAGCACCGCGGCAAGCGCCGCGCGCGCCCAGGGCGTGCGCCCGAGCCCCGGGCCCACGGCGACGACGTCCACGTGCGAGAGCGCTTCCTTGAGTGCGCCCTCCTCTATCAGGCCGAGACAGATGAGCTCGGGGCGGCCGGCTGCAATCGGGAGGACATTCTCGGGAGCCACCGCGACCGTCACCAGGCCCGCGCCGACACGGAGCGACGCCTCACCGGCCAGGCGTGCGGCGCCCGGATAGCCGCTGCCGCTGCCGACGATCAGCACGCGGCCGAAGTCGCCCTTGTTGGCGGCGCGCGGCCGCCTCGGCAACGCCGCATGAATCTCCGCCTCGATGATGCGGGTGAGCCGGGGCGCGAGTCCGAGCTGCGGGGCATCACTCAGCTCCAGGTCATCGAAGAACACGGTGCCGGCGTACTCGGGGCCATCACCGACGTAGAGGCCGGTCTTGAGCCCGACGAAAGTGACCGTCGCATCGGCGCGGATCGCATCGCCTGCCACGGTGCCGGCATCGCTGTCGAGGCCCGAGGGCACATCGAGCGCGAACACCGGCGTAGCGGCGGCATTCACGGCGCGGATCACCCCGCCTAAGTCCTCGCGAACGGGACCCTTGAGACCCGTGCCGAGGATGGCATCGACGATGACTTCGCCGGCGCGGAGATGCTCTTCGGCAAAGGCCTCGACATCGCCCTCGCTCGCCCGGAAATCCTCGAACGCCTGGCGCGCATCGCCGCGCAGGTGTTCCGGGTCGGCGGCGGCGAGTACCGTGACGGTGAGTCCCGCCGCCTGCGCAAAGCGCGCGAGCACGTAGCCGTCGCCGCCGTTGTTGCCGCTGCCGCAGACGATGACGATGCGGTGGGCTGTCGGCCAGCGGGTGCGCAGGTAACGCAGCGCCGCTTCGCCGGCGCGTTTCATCAGCGTGTAGCCGGGGATCCCCAACTCCTCGATGGCGTGCGCATCGAGCGCGCGCACCTGGGCGGTGGAATAGAGGGCGATGGGTAACGCCATCAGCTGATTATACTGAGAGATGTTGTAGTCCCATGTCTCGTCTAACGCACATCGATCCCGGGGAGGTGAAACGCGAGTTGGCCGAGCGCGCCGCCGCACTCGGCTTTGCCGCCATCGGCGTGGCATGCATCGAGATCCCCGAGGACGAGCGGCACCTCATCGAGTGGCTCGCCGCGGGCTTCCACGGCGAGATGGACTACATGTCGCGGCACGGGGTGATGCGCAGCCGCCCGCAGCAACTGGCTCCCGGCACCGTGCGCGTCGTGAGCGCGCGCATGGACTATTGGCCCGGGGACGCGGCTCCGCCTGAAGACGTACTCGCGAA
>DASQRV010000098.1:0-3347 GCA_035642735.1 Steroidobacteraceae bacterium | reverse complement strand
TGGTGCCACGGGCGCGGCGGGCGCGCGCGCGAGCTGCTCGAAGCGAACCACGCGGATGGTGACGTTCTCGAGCTCCTCCGCCACCGGAGGTTCCGACGTCTCCGAGAACGGGGTTGGCTTGAGCGGCTGCACAGGTGTGGGCTCGGTGCGCATTTAGCTGATTTCGTGGTCGATCACGAGCGCGAGCCGGGTGCCAGGGGACGGGTGCAGCACCGGGCTCGTGACATACAGGTCACCGGCTGCCGGTGTGGCCTGGCCGCTGCGCGAGATCCGCGCCTCGATCACGACGCGCTCGAACTGTGACAGGCGACGTGAGGGCATCATCGCCAGCGAGTCATCGAGTCGGAACGTGACGGGCCAACTGCCCACGGTGGTGCGCAGCACCGCAAGCGGCGGCCCGGGCGAATCGGCGGCCTTCGCGTAAATGAAGAGCGTCGCATCGGGCTGCACGCGATCTGCGAAACGTCTGTCGAGGCTCACGGTTCCTGACACCGCTGCACCCGTCGCGGTGCTGGCCGTTGCCGCCATGGCCGCGGGGAGCGCGGCGGACACGGCGGCCGGTGCACCCGCGAGCGAGCTCGCCTCGGCAATGTTGGCGTCGACCATGCGGGCATCGGGCGAATCGGCCGGCAGTGCCGAGCGCAGCTTCTTCCACCAGGTCAGGGCCTCAGCGTAGCGGTGCTGCTCGTTCGCCTGGCTGGCCTTCAGCCACAGCGCTTTGGGATTGTTGCCGTCCAGCGCAAGCGCGCTGTCGATCGCGCGTCCGGCATCGCCAGTGAGCGAGCCACCGGCAAGCGAACCGAGTACGTCGGCATAGTCGGCCCAGGACTGCGCGGACATCGCGTGGAGCTCCACCAGCTTCGAATATGCCGCCCGCGATCCCGCATAATCGCGCTGGGAGCGGCGCAGTTCGGCAAGCGCGAGCCAGTTCTGAGCATCACGCGGGTTTGCCGCTACGCGGCGCTCGAGATCCGCCGCGGACGGGCTTGGCGCGGAGGGCGTGGCATCTGCGTTTGGCGCAGAACCACGCGCGCTCGCTCGTGTGTCCGCAGCGGAGGCCGCGGCCGTCAGGGCACTGGCGCTCATCTGCCAGGCCGCCGGGCCGGCCGCGGGAGCACCGGCCGCGGAAGCGCCGGCCGCGGAAGCGCCGGCCGCGGGAGTGCCGGCCTTGGCACGCGCGCGCCGGGCATCGTCCGAACGACCCATGAATTCGTAGGCCTGCGCGAGGAGCGTCCAGTCCGACGGTGTGCCACCGTCGCGGGCGAGGCGCGCCTCGAGACCCGCGACCTCGGCGTCCATGGATTTGGCCGCTCCGCCAGTACCGCTGGGGCTGCCTGAGGGAGCTTGTGCCGCGGAGGCCGCGACGCTTCCCGCCGGCCGCTCGAGCGAATGACGCGAGCCGAGCGCCAGGTACATCACTCCGGCAATCAGTGCGAAGCCCGCGACAAACCCACCCGCGAGGAGGTAGCGCGTGCGGCCGTGCGCGAGCGTTGATGCGCCGCGCCACAATGGCGCAGCGACGTAGCTCGCCGCTACACCGGCCAACACTCCAGCAATGAATGCAAATAACACCATCTAAATTCACCCACACACGGCCCGGAAAGGCCCCGCCGTAGTTGACGATTGCAGGCTTCGGGTCAGTTCAACAACCTGTCTCCATGTACCGACAAAAACATGGGGAAAAACAGGTAATTACACAATTTTCGCGCTGTTGTTAGAGTGTCCACACTCGACCTTGGACACAAGTGGGGGAAAGCCCTAATTTTGCGAAACAGCGCACAGTTATTGCGCGGGGCGCAGTGTTAGGTGGCATCTCCACGTCAGCGCCTGCGTGCGCGGCGTCGCTCGTTCAGCAGTCATACAGCTAGTAAGATTCGCGACCATCGAAATGGATGCACTGACTTACCTGATCTACGGACTGCCGGTGGTGCTGCTTTTGGTGTGGCACGTGATGCGGCGCCGACGCTTCGAGCACCACAGCGAGGAAATCCGCGAGCGCACCGGTCGTGCGGAGCCGGCCTCGCTCCACCCGATCATCAATGAGCGTTGCATCGGCTGCGCCTCGTGCGTCAAAGCGTGTCCCGAGCAGGAGCACCACGCGATTCTCGGCATCATTCGCGGGCGCGCGGAGCTGATCAATCCCGGCGACTGCATCGGCCATGGCGCCTGCAAGACGGCCTGCCCGGTGGAAGCGATCACGCTGGTGTTCGGCACCGAGCGGCGTGGCGTGGACATTCCGGTGCTCACACCGAGCTTCGAGACGACCGTGCCCGGCATATTCGTAGCGGGTGAGCTGGGGGGCATGGGGCTCATCCGTAACGCGCTCGAGCAGGGTCGGCAGGCGGTCGAGGCCATTCGCGGCAGCCGCGGCAAGGCGAGCGGCGACATGCTCGACCTCGTGATCGTCGGCGCCGGCCCGGCCGGCTTCTCAGCTTCCCTGACCGCGATGGCTTCTGGCATGCGCTTCGTCACCGTCGAGCAGGAATCGCTCGGCGGCTGCGTCTTCCAGTATCCGCGCGGCAAGCTGGTCATGACGGCCCCGGCCACGGTGCCGCTCATCGGCAAGATCAACTTCCGCCAGACGAGCAAGGAGGCGCTGCTCGAGTTCTGGAAGGAAGCCGAACGCAAGACGGGGGTGAAGATCAACTACAAGGAGCGCGTCGAGGACATCACGCGTGAGAAAGACGGCTTCGTGGTGAAGACCTCGCGTGCGCAATATCGCGCGCGCAGCGTGCTGCTTGCGATCGGGCGGCGCGGCACGCCGCGCAAGCTGAACGTACCGGGCGAGGAGCTTCCCAAGGTCGTCTATCGTCTGATCGACCCGGAGCAGTATGCGGGACAGAAGGTACTGGTCGTCGGCGGTGGCGACAGCGCGCTCGAGGCGGCGGCGTCGGTCGCGGAGTCGGGTAGCGGCGGTGTGGTGCTCTCCTATCGCGGTGACGCGTTCGACCGCGCCAAGGCCCGCAACCGCGACCGGGTGCAGGCGGCGGCCGATTCCGGCACGCTGCAGGTGCTGCTCAAATCCAACATCAAACAGATCGACCGCGAGCAGGTGGCGATCGAGCACGCAGGGCAGATGATGAACGTACGCAACGACGCGGTGATCGTAAGCGCCGGCGGCGTGCTGCCTTCGGATTTCCTGCGCCGTGTCGGCATCTCGGTGGAAACGAAGCGTGGCACGGCCTAGTGCCCGGACCGTGGTGTGGTTCGCCCTGCTCGCGCTGCCAGCAGCGGGTGCGGCTGTGGCGGCTACCGGAGGCGCACCGAAGACCTTCGGCAAACCCGACCCGCTCGAGGGTGTGAAGACCTCCATCCGGCTGAAGAATTTCGGGGCGGCCCAGTCAGAT
>DASQRV010000097.1:0-11237 GCA_035642735.1 Steroidobacteraceae bacterium | reverse complement strand
GCGGCCTTCGCCACTGCACCGGCGTCCGGCGTCGCGAGTCTCGATGGACGCATGATCGACCGGCCACATCTGCTGCAGGCGCAGCGGATTCTGGCGGTGGCGCAACGTGCCAGGAACGAAACTTAACGCCTTCCCCGCACTAAAGGGCGGCGATTTCCGTCAACTGGAGGCCGGCGTTCCGGCCCGAGACGAGGATATTGATGGCTGAGTTAATGTCGCGATCATGCTGAACACCGCACTCAGAACATCTCCAGTCTCTTACTACGAGGCCCTCTCGACCTTGTGGGCCGCCGAGTGCACCTCGCGCGGTACCGGGACGGTGTTCTCTGGTCGCCGAGCTATTTCGCGGCATCTACAAGCGGCGCTTCACTGGCAAAGGTCAAGCAGTACGTTCAGCAGCAACGCGCCTCCTCCTCGCCCAGAAGGTCGAGGTTTCCGGCGCGGAGAGTTTCCATGAAACTGAGGATCAAGGGACCGACTTTGCGGCTGCGCCTCACGCAGGGTGAGACCCGCGCGCTGCTGGAAGAGGGCGTGGTCGAGGAACGCGTGCCGTTCGCACCCGGTGTGAGCCTCATCTACCGCCTGAGACGCGACTCCCGATCCGGCGAGATGATCGCCTCCTTCCGCAACGGCGTGGTCGAGATACTCGTCCCCGAGGCTGAAGCGCGCGAGTGGTGCACGAGCGAGCTCGTGACGCTCGCGCACGAGCAGGCGCTGCCCGATGGAGCACTGCGGATCACGCTCGAGAAGGACTTCGCCTGTCTCGCGCCACGACAGGGCGAGGACGAGACCGACAACTTTCCGCACCCCGAGGCCGGCAGCGGCAAGACCTGCTAGAGCGCCCCGCAAATTCCGGTGAGGGACCCCGCCCGCGTGCACCTCGGGCGAGGCTCACTGCGGCGCTTCGAGGGCCAGCAGGTCCTCCGGGGTATCGACATCGATCGCGGCGCTCGGCATCGGTACGCGCACGACGCGATCGGGATTGCGTTGCAGCAGGAGGCGCGCGCCGGTATCGCCGCGCAGCTCGGTGAGGGCGCGGAAGGAGCTGCGCGGGAAGATGGCGGGAGCACCACAGGCACCGCCGTAGTGAGCGGCCGCGATGTGCTGCGGTTGCCGGCGCCAGCTGCCGGCGAGGCGACGGAGATCGTCGGCCGTGACCGCCGCCTGATCCGCGAGCAGCAACATCACGGCGCGGCACGCGGCCGGCACTCGTGCGACGCCGGCACGGATCGAGCTCGCGAGCCCCTCGCGCCACTCCTGGTTGATGACCACCGAGCCGGGTGTGTGCTTGAGGAGCGGTGCGAGCTGTGCCGCACCCGAGCCGAGTACGACGATCAGGGCATTACCGGTCACCTCCGCGGCGCGGGTGACCGCCGTGTGCAGCAATGGCCGGCCGGCGACACGCACCAGCTGTTTGGCCGAGCCGAAGCGCGTCGAGGCGCCGGCCGCGAGCACCACCGCATAGAGGCCATCGGCGCTCCGGGCGACGCCTGCTCGTGACGCCGTCACTGGGGTTTGGCGCCGAGCGTCATGCCCGGCGGGAGTTGTGCGCAGACCTGTGCATAGCACCGCCGCTCCTCGAGGATCGAGTCGGCGTCGATTCCTCCAAAGGTGCGCCAGTCGGTGGCGCGTGAATTCGTGGCGAGCAACGCATCGAGCGCATCCCGCCGCGTGCTCCACACGCCGTTGAAATGTTCGGCGAACACCCGCCAGCCCTGCCGGCCGGCCGAGCCGGACGCCGTGGTCCCGGCGCACGCCGCCTCGAGCATCGCGAGCGCCTCGCGGCCGCGGCCGCGACGCCCGAGCGCCTCCTCGAGCGCGCGCCGCGTGGGATCCGCGGACGGAAAGCCCGTCTGCAGGAGATCAGTCAGACGCTGATCCCGTTCCTCGAACCAGGCCAGCACGCACGCCAGGTATTCGACGCAGGCGCGGCGGAACTGCCCGAGCGATTCGCCGGTCGCGAATGCTCCCGCATCGCCCTGCATGGCGTTGGCACAGCCAGTGGCCACAGCACCGACGTGCGCCCGTTCGAGTGCGAGTTGATTGCGGATGAGCTCAACCTCGTTCATGACCGATCAACAAATAACCCGAGGTATATCCTATAACACGATGAATGGAAGGGATAAGTCGTTCGCCACCGCCGCTCAACTGCTGATCGCCGTCGGGAAGCTCGCCCCGTGAACGAAGGCGTGCAGCTGCGCGATGATCGCGAGCGCAATCGACTCGGGGCTGCGCCCTCCGAGCGGAAGGCCCACCGGAGCATGGAGGCGCCCCTGCAGCGCACCGGCGTCGGAGCCGAGATCCGCGACGAGCCGCGCCCGGCGCACCGCGGGCCCGAGCAGCCCCACGTACGGGATGGTGCTTGCCGACAGCACGCGCAGGTACGCGAGGTCCGAGGGCAGGTGGTGGCTCATCACCACGGCTCCCGCGAAGCCCGCGAGATCGAGTGCGCCGGAGAGCATCTCGGGCCGCGCGAGCAGCACCCTCTCGGCGCCGGGAAAGTGACCTTGGACCGCGTAGCCGGCGCGGTGATCGACCAGGGTCACTTTCCAGCCGAGCCGCACGGCGAAGTCGACGACCGGCAGTGCGTCCGGACCCGCACCGAGCAGCAGGATACGGGGAGGGAGCGAGAGCGGTAGCACGAAGAGCTTCCAGGACGATTCCTCGAGCCAGCCGGTCTCACCGGCAGCCGCCGCGCGGCGCAGAAGCTCCTGTACCGCGGGCGCCCCGAGCGAGCGGGGGAGCGGTGCGCCACCGCTGGCGTCGGACGGCAACACCACGCTTCCCGGCCGCACCTCCTCGTCCGCTGAGTCGACGATGACACCGATGGCGGTGCGCTCGTGCGCGGCGAGTGCGGTGGCGAGGTGCGCGAGGGGCTGCCAGCCGTTCGCCGGCCCCGCCTGCAGCAGGAGTATCTGCATCGCGCCCTCGCACCCCAGGCCCAGTCCCCAGAGCAGGTCATCCGCCGTGCGCATGTCATAGCGCACGCTGGCCGCCGTGCCGCTCGTGATCACCGCGCGCGCATGCTCGCGGAGATCGCCCTCGAGGCAGCCGCCGGAGATCAGTCCGGCGTAGTTCCCGTCGGCGGCGATCAGGATGAGCGCGCCGGGCTTGCGGTAGGTCGAGCCGACCGTGCGCACGAGCACGCCGAGCGCCATCGCGCGCCCGGCGGCGCGCTCGCGCTCGTAGAGTGGTATCAGGGGACCCAGTGTCGTTTCCACGCGCGGCGATTATGCCAGCCCGGCGCGCGGGCCCGGACGCACGCGCTGGCAGCGCGCCCGGCGGGGCTCGGGCGGGCGCCGTACCCCAACAGCGCATCCGCCGCAACTGTGCACACTGTCGTTGCGTACACGCGGGAGCGTCAGTAGAGTCGCACGTCCTGTCCGGCTCCCATAAGACTTTGATTTAGATGGTCCAGCCCGATCCCTGGGTCGTGCACAAGTTCGGGGGGTCGAGCGTCGCCGACGCCGACTGCTTCCGTAAAGTGGCGGCCATACTCGAAGCTGCGCCCGCGGGGCGCCTCGCGGTGGTGTTGTCAGCCTGCCGCGGTGTCACCGACGCGCTGCTGCGCCTGGTGGCGCTCGCCGAGCGCCACGATGAGCGGGTGAGCGCCGAGATCGCGCAGCTGCGCGAGCGGCACGTCGCGATTGCCAACGAGCTGCTCAGCCCCGCGGCCGCGCAGGGCTACCGCACCGCCTTCGAGAGTGATTGCCGCGACCTGCAGGAGGTGCTGCGCTCGCTGCAGCTGCCGCGCTCACTGGAGCACCCGCGCGGCTCCTCGCGCGATGTGAGCGATCTGGTCTCCGGCTACGGGGAGGTATGGTCGACGCGGCTCTTCCAGCTCTTCTTCGCCGAGCGCGCACGGCGCCCGGGGCCGGTGGCGTGGCTCGATGCGCGGCGCGTCGTGGTGGTGGAATGGGGACCGCTCGGGCCGGGCGTGCAATGGCCCGAGTCGCGCGCCAACCTCGAAGCGCAGGTGCCGGCGGCATTTCACGGCACGCTCATCATCACCGGCTTCATTGCGGTCGACCGGCGCGGTGTTCCCACCACGCTCGGCCGCAACGGCAGCGACTTCTCCGCCTCAATTTTTGGCGCGCTGCTCGGGGCGACGGAGATCGTCATCTGGACCGACGTCGACGGGGTGCTGTCGGCCGACCCGCGCCGCGTGCCCGACGCCACGGTGATCGATTCACTTTCATACAACGAGGCGATGGAGCTCGCCTACTTCGGTGCCAAGGTCATTCACCCGCAGACCATCGCGCCGGCAGTCAAGGACCACATTCCCATCTGGATCCGCAACACCTTTGCACCCGAGAAGGCCGGCACGCTCATCTGCGCCCAGCCCGCCTCGATGCTGCCGGTGAAGGGCATCACCAGCATCGAGCGCGTCGCGCTCGTCAACCTCGAGGGCACCGGCATGATCGGTGTGCCGGGGACCGCGCATCGCCTCTTCGGTGCGCTGCGCGAAGAGGGCATCTCCGTAATTCTCATCTCGCAGGGCAGCTCCGAGCACTCGATCTGCTGCGCGATCCCGCAGGAGCAGGCCGAGCGCGCCGCGGCGGTGGTGAGGCGCGCCTTCGAGCGCGAGCTCGAGGAGGGGCAGATCCAGAGCGTCGACATCGACGCCGACCATGCGATCCTTGCCGTGGTGGGCGATGGCATGGCCGGCACTCCGGGCATCGCCGCCAAGGTGTTCACCGCACTCGGCGACTCCGGCATCAGCGTGCGCGCCATCGCCCAGGGAGCTTCCGAGCGCAACATCTCGGCGGTGGTCGAGGGACGCAGTTCCATGCGGGCGCTGCGCGCCGTGCACGCCGGGCTGTACCTCTCGCCGCACACGCTCTCGATCGGGGTGATCGGTCCGGGCACCGTCGGACGGGTGCTGCTCGATCAGCTCGCCGCGCAGAACGAGCACCTGCGCCGGCAGTTCCGGCTCGATCTGCGGGTGCGCGGCATCATGGGCGCAAGTCGCATGCTGCTCGCCGATGTCCACATACCGATGCACGAGTGGCGCGCGCAGTACCAGCAGAGCACGCGCGCCGCGGATATCGAGCGCTTCGTCGAGCACGTGCGGCTCGATTACCTGCCGCACACGGTGCTGGTCGACTGCACGGCGAGCGAAGCCGTCGCCGCCCACTACGCCGACTGGCTCGCGGCCGGCATCCACATCGTGACGCCCAACAAGAAGGCCAACAGCGGCGACTACGCGTACTACCAACGCCTGCAGAGCGCGCGGCGCAGCGGCGCCTCCCACTACCTCTACGAGGCGACGGTCGGCGCCGGGCTGCCGATCGTTCAGACGCTGCGCGACCTCGTCCAGACCGGGGATGACATCACCAGCATCGAGGGGATCTTCTCCGGCACTCTCGCCTACCTCTTCAATCTCTACGACGGGCGGCGCGGGTTCGCCGAGATCGTGCAGGACGCGCGCGCCCGTGGGTTCACCGAGCCCGATCCGCGCGATGATCTCTCCGGACAGGACGTGGCGCGCAAGCTCATCATCCTCGGCCGGGAAATGGGCCTGCCGCTCGAGCTCAGGGATGTGAAGATCGAGAGCCTGGTACCGGCGGAGCTCGCCGGCGGCACCATCGAGGAATTCACGACGCACCTGCCGCGCCACGACGCCGCCATGGCAGAGCGCCTCGCGGCGGCGCGCGCGCGCGGCAAGGTACTGCGCTACACCGGCAAGCTCACGGCGGCGGGCTCAGCCACCGTCGGCCTGCAGGAGCTCGAGGCAAAGCACCCCTTTGCCAACATCGCGCTCACCGACAACGTCGTGCGCTTCGCCACGCGCCGCTATCGCGACAATCCACTCATCGTGCAGGGACCGGGAGCCGGACCCGAGGTCACTGCTGGTGGCGTATTCGCGGACCTGCTGCGCTTAGCGGCCTACCTCGGGGCGCGCCTGTGAGCGGGGGAGCGCTCGAGCGGGCGACCGCCTTTGCGCCGGCGTCGGTCGGCAACGTGGCGATCGGCTTCGACATCCTCGGCTTTGCGATCGACACGCTCGGCGATCGCGTCACGGTGAGTCGCCGTGCCGCGCCGGGGGTCGAGGTCACCGCGGTGCGCGGGGTCGCCGGCGAGCTGCCGCGTGAGGCGCGCGACAATACCGCCGGGCGCGCGCTGCTCGCGCTGCAGGAAGCGGTGCGCCCCGGCTTCGGGTTCGCGGTGGAAATCGACAAGGGAATCCCGCTCGGCTCGGGACTCGGGGGCTCGGCGGCCTCGGCTGTCGGCGCGGTGGTTGCGGCCAATGCGTTGCTGCCGCATCCCGTGAGCCGCATCGAGCTGCTGCAGTTCGCCATGGCAGGCGAAGCGGTGGCGAGCGGCGCACGGCACGCGGACAACATCGCGCCATCCCTGTTCGGCGGTCTCGTGCTCACGGTTGGAATCGACCAGCCACGCGTCAAGCAGATTCCCGTGCCCGCGGCGATCCGCGCCGTGATCGTGCATCCGCACATGTTCCTGGCGACGGCGAAGGCGCGGGCGATCCTCAGGGAGAGCGTCGACCTGTCGGACTTCGTGTGGCAGACGGCGCATCTCGCCGGTTTCATTTCCGGCTGCTACACCGACGATCTCGACATGATCCGCGCTTCCTTCGAGGACGTCGTGATCGAGCCGCAGCGTGCGGCGCTGATCCCGGGCTTCCAGGAGGTGCGGCGCGGCGCCATGGACGCCGGCGCGCTCGGCTGCTCGATCTCCGGAGCGGGACCTTCCATGTTCGCCTGGACGCTCGAACCGACGGCCCAGGCGGTACTCGCCGCCATGCGTCGCGAGTTTGCACGGCACTCGCTCGCCACCGACCACTGGATGGTCGAGGTGAGCTCGGCGGGCGCGCGGCTGCTCAACCCGTCATGAGCGCGCCATTTCTCTTCGGGAGTTCGCGTGGCGGGTCACCGCTCCGTACGTTCAGCCAGGCGGTGCTGCAGGGGCTCGCACCCGATGGCGGACTCTATGTGCCGGTCCGCTGGCCGGCGCTCGGCGCGGGGGAGTTCGCGAGCGACGCCGGGCTGCCCGCGATCGCCGCGCGATTGCTCGAGCCGTTCGTGGCGGAGGATCCGCTCGCCGGCGAGCCGGGCGCCATCGCGCGCGAGGCGTTCGATTTTCCGGCTCCGCTCGTGCCACTCGGCGCAGACGGGCGACTCGCGGTGCTCGAGCTCTTTCACGGCCCGACGGCGGCCTTCAAGGACTTCGGTGCACGCTTTCTCGCCGCCTGCTTTGCGCGTCTGCGGGCGGGCGCCGACCGCACGCTCACCATCCTGGTCGCGACCTCCGGTGACACCGGCGGCGCGGTCGCCGCGGCCTTCCACGGCCGGCCGGGCATCGAGGTGGCGGTACTGTTCCCGAAGGGACTGGTATCGCCGACACAGGAGCGGCAGCTCACCTGCTGGGGAGGCAACGTCCGCTCGCTCGCGGTGCGCGGCACGTTCGATGACTGTCAGCGCCTCGTGAAGGCGGCCTTTCTCGATCCGCAGCTCGCAGAGCAGCGCCGGCTGTCCTCCGCCAACAGCATCAACCTTGGTCGTCTCCTGCCGCAGAGCACGTATTACGCTGCGACGAGTCTCGCCGTCTGGCATCGCTACGGCGAGCCGGCCTCCTTCATCGTGCCGAGCGGCAACCTCGGCAACGCGGTCGCCTGCCTGTGGGCACGCCGGGTGGGGCTGCCGATCGGCGAAGTGTTGCTCGCGCACAATGCCAACCGCACCGTGTCCGACTTCCTCGCGAGTGGCGCGTGGCAGCCACGCCCGAGCATCGCGACGCTCGCCTCGGCGATGGACGTCGGCGACCCGAGCAACATGGAACGCCTGCGGGCGCTCTACCCACAGCTCGAGGAGCTGCGCGGCGCGGTCAGCGCCTGCTCGGTGAGCGATCAGGAGATCCGCGCGCGCATCCGCGCGGGCTTCCGCGACTACGGCCAGATGTGGTGCCCGCACACCGCCACCGCGGCGGAAGCCTGGGAGCGGCTCTCGCCGGCCCGGCGGCGCGAGCGACGGTGGGTGCTCGTGTCGACCGCGCACGCCGCCAAGTTCCGCGAGATCGTCGAGCCGCTCGTCGGTCGCGAGGTCCCGGTACCCGAGACGCTGGCGCGCCTGTTCGCGCGCCCCGCGCAGTCTGTTGAGATCGACGCAACGCTCACCGCGCTGCGCCAGGTGCTGCTGAGGGAGGGGTGAGGTGCAGGAGCTGCAGAGACTTCCGCCGACCGTCTGGCTGCTGATCGCCGGCCCGGCCGCGTTCGGCTTCCTGCTCTTGTGGGGCTGGCGCTGGTACAGCCAGTACCGGGCGCGCAAGGCGCTGCACGCCGCGGTCACCGTGGGTTGCGCCGATCACCTGACGGATTCACTGGTGCCCGACGGCATGGGTGGATCCTTTCACGTCGACTTCCTGCTGCTCACCCTCGGCGGTGTGGTCGTGATCGACCTGCGCGATGTGCAAGGCAATATCTTCGGCGGCGATCAGATGGCGGAGTGGACGGTGATGGACGGCGCGCGCCGCTTCACCTTCACCAATCCGCAGAGCGCGCTCTACGACCGGATCGCGGCGGTCAAGGCGCTGGCCGGCGACGTGCCGGTCGAGGGTCGCATCGTCTTCACGCGGCGCGGTCGCTTCCCGAAAGGACTGCCCAAGTGGACACTGATGCTCGATGCATTGCGCGCGGAATTCCCCGCAGCAGCGGACTTCGAGTCGCCGGCAGACACCATGGCGCGGTTCCGTGACGGCTGGCAGAGCCTGCGCAGTGCGGTGAAGCCGAGCAACATGGCGGATATGCGCTGAGCTGAGTAATTTCGCGGCGACCCCGGTCAGGAAGAGAGTGTCCCGGCGTGATCCGCGAGGACCAGTGACACGCAGGCCGTGAGTTTCTTCGCGTAGTCGATGTGCAGGAACTCGTTCGGTCCGTGCGCGTTGGCGTGCGGGCCCAACACCCCGGTGATGAAGAACTGTGTGCGCGGGAAGCGCTCACCCAGCATCCCCATGAATGGGATGGTGCCGCCGCAGCCGATGTTCACCGCCGTCTCGCCGAATACGGCGCGGGAGGCGCGCGCGATCGATTGCTCGAGCCACGGGGCGAAGGCCGGTGCGTTCCAGCCGCCATTCGCGGCGGGCTCCTCGAAGCTCACCCGCGCCCCGTAGGGCGGGTCGCGCTCGAGGGCTTCGCGCACGGCGCGCTGCGCCCGCGCGGCGTCACAGGTGGGCGGAAGGCGCAGCGACAGCTTCACCGCGAGCTCCGGCAGCAGCACGTTGCCTGCCGAGAGGACCGGTGGCAGCCCCTCGGCGCCCGTCACGGCGAGCGTGGCGCGCCAGGTGCTGTTGATGATGAGCTCGGTGGGGTCGTTGGAGACCGGCTGTACCCCGGGCACCCAGGGGAGCTTGCCCGCGACCTCGGCGCCGAGCACCTCCGCGGCCGCGCTGGCCTGCGCACGCCGGTCGGGCGGGATGTTGACCTGCAGCTCATCGAGCAGTACCTCGCCCGTCACCGGGCTCTCGACGCGCGCGAGCAGCTGCTCGAGAACACGAAAGGGTGTGGGCGCGATGCCGGTGGCCATGCCCGAGTGCACCCCCTCGGTGAGCACCCTAATCCGCAGGGTGCCGACGAGGTTGCCGCGCAGCGAGGTGGTGCACCACACCTGCTCGTAGTTGCCGCACTCGGCGTCGAGGCACACGACCAGCGATGGCTCGCCGAGTGTCTCACCGAGCGCTGCGAGATGCGCCGGCAGATCGACGCTGCCGCTTTCCTCGCACGCCTCGATCAGCAGCACGCAGCGCGGCAGGCGCACCTGCTGTTCCTTGAGCGCGGCGATCGCCGTCAGGGAGCTGAAGACCGCGTAGCCGTCATCGGCTGCACCCCGGCCGTAGAGGCGGCCGTCGCGGATCACCGGCTCCCACGGACCGAGGCCCGGGAGCCAGCCGGTGAACTCCGGCTGCTTGTCGAGGTGACCGTAAAGGAGGGCGCAACCGGGAATCTCACCCGGCACATCTACGAGCAGCAACGGGGTGCGCCCGGGCAGGCGCCGCACCTCGATGCGCGCACCGGGGACCTTCTGCGCACGGCACCAATCCGCCATGAGCCCGACCGCCGCCTCCATGTAGCCGTTGCGCTCCCACTGTGGATCGAACATCGGGGATTTGTTCGGGATGCGCACATAGGCGACCAGGCGCTCGATGATTGAGTCATCCCAGGTCCTGCCGATGCGGGATTTGAGTCGTTCAAGGTCCATGGGTCGACCTCATATGTAGAAATAACAGCAAGTTAAGTGGGTTTCTATACATCGTTTCTCAAGGCGCCCGACTCCGCCTCACAAGTCGGCAGCGCAAACAGCGTGCGCGCGGCCGTGGTGCTCGAGCGGGCGAGCGTTTCGATTGTCTCCCCGCGGGCGCGCGCTACGACGGCCGCGATATGCGCAAGATACGCGGGTTCGTTGCGGCGCGAGGCCGGTTTGGGTCTGAGGTCGCGCGGCAACAGGTAGGGACCATCGGTCTCGAGCAGCAACCGCCCGGCCGGCACCTGCGGCATGAGTGCCGCGAGGTGCGCGCCGCGGCGCTCATCGCAGATCCAGCCCGTGATGCCGATCGAAAGCCCCAGCTGCAGATAGCACCGCAGCTCCTCTCCCGAGCCGGTGAAGCAGTGCGCCACGCCACGCCAGCTCGCGGCGTGCTCGCGCAGTATGGCGAGAAAATCATCGTGAGCGTCGCGCTGGTGGAGGAACACCGGTTTGCCTACTTGCGCGGCGAGCTCTAGCTGGCGGTGGAACGCCTGCTGTTGCGCGGCTCGGGGCGAGAAGTCGCGGAAATAATCGAGCCCGCACTCTCCGACCGCGACCACCTCGGGAATCCGCGCGAGCTCTACCAGCGCGGCAAGACTCGCGGGATCGAGCTCCGAGGCGTGGTGCGGATGAACTCCCGCCGTAGCGAAGAGTCTCCCCGGATGCTCGCGTGCCAGTGCCACGGCGCGCACGCTGCCGGAGAGCGTCGCGCCGGTGACGACCATCTGGACGACGCCCGCGGCGTGCGCCCGCGCGATCACGGCATCGCGGTCGCGATCGTAGCTGTCGTGTCCCAGATTGATGCCGATGTCGATGAGCAGCGCGGGCGCGGCGGCCGGCGGCGCCGGCGCTGTGTTATGGTCTGCCATACTTTCGCCTATCTTACTGAATGGGCAACGTGCAGCGGATCACGGTCACCGATCGCGGGGCAGCGCGGCGGAGCGGGCCACGCCAGCCCTCGCTGCCCGTCGTGGCTGCGGT
>DASQRV010000096.1:0-10003 GCA_035642735.1 Steroidobacteraceae bacterium | reverse complement strand
GGTGGGCGCCCTCACCAAGCACGTGCGCGCGATCGACCTCTCCATGCGGCTGGATTTCGGTCAGGGCTGAAAGTGGCTGGCGGCGCCGCGCGGCAGGCGCATCGACGGCGATCGCCACTCTCACCATTCTCCTCTCGGCCGGCGGCTGCGATGCCATGCGCACGGCCGAGGGCATCACGCCGGGGTCGATTGTCGACAAGGCCTATCTGAAGGTCCAGGACGTGATCTACGAGTTCGGCGCTACACCGATCGGCTCAGCGGATGCACTGCGCAGCGCGGTGGCGGCGGCCCCCGCCGGCCAACAGATTCTGATCAAGTTCCACCGCACGCAATACGAGCGCGGCGCCTACGCTCAGTTCTGAGCGGCGAAACTTCAGGGGTTCACCGCCCTGACGATCCAGATCGCGCCCGGGAGCGGCACGCGGCTGTCGCGCTGGTACGGCGCGAGCGCCGCGCGGATCGATGCGGCCGCCGCGACTCGCAGCGCAGCCGGCTGACCATCGAGCGCCCGGCTGGCCGGCCCGATGCCGACCGACAGCTCGACCGCGCGGTCGAGGCCGTGGCCTTCCGCGAGATCGAACGACAGGTCGACAGGCTCGAGTGCAATCGCGCCGAATCCGGCACGTTCCAGGATGCCACGTACGCGCGGCTCGGAGGCGAACGAGAAGAGTCCCGGATCCTCGGGCCCGGCCTCGGGCAGCCGCGGAACGTGCCGGTAGGCTGCCTGCAACGGCAGCATCAGCCAGGGGTTGTCGCGCGGCGGCCGCCAGCAGGCGAAAACCGCGCGCGCCCCGGCGCGCAGTCCGCCCCGCATGTTGGCGAACGATTGCGCCGGGTCGGCGAAGAACATGACGCCGAAACGCGAGAACAGCAGGTCTGCCGCGCGGGGCGCAAACGAATAGACGGTCGCATCGGCGAGCACAAACTCCACCGGCAGGCCTGCCGACACCTGTTGCCGCGCGCGCTCGAGAAGCGGAGCCGAGACATCCACGCCGAGCACACGGCCGGCTGGCGCGACCTGCCGTGCGAGTGCCAGCGAGGTCGTGCCGGCTCCGCAACCGATATCGAGAACGGTTTCGCCCGCGCGCGGCGCGGCGCGCTCCAACAGGAGCCCGGCCACCTCCGCGAGCAGCGCATCCTGCAGCCGCTGGTGGCTGACCCAACGCTCCCCGCCCGGGCCGTTCCAGTAGGCGACCTCGGCGGCATTACGGTCATCGGCGATGGGAAGCGTCATGTCTTCGATCATACGCCGCTACCGCTGCCGATAACGGCGCCGGACGGCTTGCGGCGCTCGAGGCCGCGCTGTCAGGATCCAACCGCGAGAGCTACATACAGGGCAGTGGCCGCGAGACTCAGCACGGTTCGCACGGCGTGCAACCTCGCCCACCGCTCGAGCAGAGTGCGCGTCTCAGTGGAGCTGAGATCCCGGCCTGGCGCGAGCAGGAGTTGGTTAGTCGGCATAATGATCAGGAAGGTGACCGGCACGACCGCGCCGATGAGTAGTGCGGCGACCGCCCAGCCGACGCCGCCGCCCGACCACCATGCGCCGACGCCGGCGAGGAAACTGACGACTGCCAGCGGCGCCTGCATCCAGGTCGCGCGTGCGTAGGCCGGAGCCCACTCCATGGCCGCGGCCCTCGTATCCAACCTCATCCGCGCGGGGTGCTCGACGAGGTTGATGTATAGCGCCGCTCCCGCGAATACCGCGGCAGTCAGTGTGGCGATGAATTTCAGCGCCAGCAAAGTGGCTTGGCCGCAGCCCGCGGCGCTCGCCTACTGGCGCGTAGGCGGTGTCGCGGGTTCTGACTCAGGTCCGGGAGTTGCCGGCGGCGCAGGGGCCGAAGATCCACGCGGCGCCTCGTAGCGCTCGTCCTGGTCATGGTGCCACGGGCAATGCCCGTGACGGTGGTGCGCCGCCGCGAAGATGGCTCCGAGTATCACGAGGCCCGCGAGTGTGAATGCCCAGTACCCGAGGTACCTGCCGAAGGTGCGCATCGAGCCTTCCGAGCGAGCGGAAAGGTACAGGGCAAAGTAGCCGGCGATGGTGATCGCAGTGGCCGGGAGCAGCGCCAGCAGATACAGCATGAGACACCCGTCGGGTCGTCGATCGATGGACCGATCTTACTCCCGCCGCCCGGCGAGACGAACGACCGACCGTCGCGGCGAACCCTCAGGCGACCGCGGACTTCACCACCCGCTGCGGCTGCGCGACGCCGTAGCCCTGCGCGTAGTCGACCCCGAGGCTGGTGAGCATCTGGATGATCTCGGCGTTCTCGGCGAACTCCGCGATGGTCTGCTTGCCGGTGAGGTGCCCGATCTCGTTGATCGAGCGCACCATCTCGCGATCGATCGGATCGCGCAGGATCTCGCGCACGAAGCTGCCGTCGATCTTGAGGTAATCGACCGGGAAGTGCTTGAGGTAGCCGAAGGAGGAGAGCCCGGTGCCGAAGTCATCCAGCGCGAACTTGCAGCCGAGCTCCTTCAGCGCCTGGATGAAGCGGTTCGCCTGCGAGAAGCTCGCTACCGCCGCGGTCTCGGTGATCTCGAAGCAGATCTTGGAGGCATCGAGCCCGCTTCTGTGGAACTGCTCGATGACGAACGGCAGGAACTTGTCATCGCCGAGGCTCTGCCCGGAGAGGTTGATCGAGCACCGCAGCAGCTTCTCGCGCTCGTCCGCCTCGGACACGAGCCAGCGGAAGGCGTTCTCGATCACCCAGCGGTCGATCGCCGGAGTGATGGCGTAGCGCTCGGCGGCGGCGATGAAGTCATTCGGCGCGACGATGCGTCCGGTCTCGTCCTTGAGGCGCAGCAGCAGCTCGTAGTGCGCGCCGCTCTCGGAGCGCTGCAGCGGCTGGATCGCCATGCGGAACAGCTCGAAACGCCCCTCTTCCAGGGCCGCGTTGATGCGCGCCGCCCACTGCATCTCGCGCCGCCGCCGCATGAGCTCGATGTCGTTCTCGGCGAAGCTGTGGACGCGGTTGCGGCCGTTCTCCTTCGCCGCGGCACAGGCGGAATCGGCCGCCGAGAGGATCGAGGCCACGTCCTCGTTGTCGGCGGTGATCGGCACGACGCCGATGCTGGCACCGAGGCGGAACACCCGGTCCTCCCAGGTGAAGCGGAAGTTGCGCACGCCCTCGCGGAGTGTCTCCGCGGTGCGCATCGCCTCATCGAGGGAGCAGCTCTCGAGAAGAATGCCGAACTCGTCACCGCCCAGGCGCGAGAGCGTATCCCGCCAGCGGACCTTCGATTTGAGCAGCGCCCCGACCTGGCCGAGGAGCGCGTCGCCGGCGCTGTGACCGCAGGTGTCGTTGACGATCTTGAACTGGTCGATGTCGAGGTAGCAGAGCGCGTAGGACGCCTCGCGCGCCTTGGCGCTCTTCAGCGCCCGCTCGAGGCGGCTCTCGAACTCGCGCCGGTTGACGAGCCCGGTGAGCAGGTCGTGGCTCGCGTGATAGGAGAGCCGGCGGTTGAGCTCGCGCGACTCGCTCACATCGTGGAACACCAGCACCCCTCCGGCGACGTGCCCCGAGCCATCGCGGATCGGCGCGGCGGTGCTCTCGACATAGAGCTCGTTGCCATCGCGCCGGATGAGGAGCATCGGGCGCACCGACTTGATGGGGCGGATGCGGCGGATCGACACCGACAGCGGATTCTCGAGCGGCTCGCAGGTCTCCTCGTGGAAGGCGCGGAAGATCTCCTCCACCGGGCGTCCCATGGCGTCTTCCAGGCGCCAGCCGGTGAGCTCTTCGGCCACCGGGTTGATGTAGTCGATGGTGGAGCTGGCATCGGTGGTGATGACGCCGTCGCCGATCGACTGCAGCGTGATCTGTGCGCTCTCCTTCTCGCGGAACAGCGCCTCCTCGTAGAGCTTGCGCTCGGTAATGTCGAGCTCGACGCCGACCAGGCGCAGGAGCCGTCCGTGCTTGTCGACGCGCGCGGTCGCGCGGCTGATCACCCAGCGCCACTCGCCGTTGCGGTGGCGCATGCGATGGGTGCTCTCGAAGATCGGCGTCTTGCCGGCGACGTGATCGCGGATCGCGGCCTGCACGCGTGCCAGATCGTCCGGGTGCACGAGGCTGCGCCAGTCGGGCGAGCCACGCATATCGTCATCGCCGTAGCCGAGCATCGCCTTCCAGCGCGGCGAGAAATACACCTCGTTGCTCTCGACGTCGAAGTCCCAGAGTCCGTCGTTCGCCGCCGCCTGGAAGAGGTTGGTGCGCTCTTCGAGCTTGGCGAGCCGCGCCTCGGTGCGGATGCGCTCGAGCCCGGTGGCGAGGCTGGTGCCGATGAGCTTCATCAGCAGCTGCAGGTTCACGTCCCACGCCCCGCGTGGCAGCGCATGGGCGAGCGCGAGGAATCCGCCGGGCTTGCCCTGCGCGCTCAGGGCCACGATCAGCGCCGAACCGATCTGGAGCTCGGCGAGCTTCGCCGCCTCGGCGGTCTGGTCCTTGCGCGGGGACGCGGTGTCGCGCAGCTCCGAGAGCCGCAGATGCTCGAGCCGTCCCTTCAGCCACGGAAAGGACTCGAGGCTCGTGCCCGCCAGTGCCTCCGGGCGACACTGGGCGAAAGCGCTGCGTGCGAACTGCACATCCGCGATGCTGCCGTCCTCCGGGCTCAAGGCGGCCAGGAAGGCGCAATCGGCGCTGGTCGCGCCGCGCAGCAGTTCGAGATTGCGCCGGATGCACTCCTCCATGCTCTCGCGACGCATGTTCTGGAAGTCCACCGCGATCTTGGTGCAGACGACGTCGATGCCGACAACGGGCTTGGCGGCGCGACCGGTCCACGCCTCCGCCGACAGGATGTCGGACGCGGTGAAGTCCGCCGGTTTATCCGGCGGCTGAGTCGTCATTGACCTGAGACCTCCCACCCACGCGAGGAAGCGAGCCTATTCAATTATTCGCGCTGCGGCGTGACGCCCCGTCACGGACTGAGAAATTCAGCGCGGCGGCTGCTTTCCAAACGGTTGCCCCGGATTCTCGCACACTGACTGAGGAAAACAAGCTAAGGCACTGTTCAAACACGCTTTCGCGCTTCCACGATTTTTACGTGTTAACAGAATCCCCCGCGGGACGGCTCCCCCCAATCCACCCCCCGGACCCTCAACGGTGCCTCTCGAGCGCCCCCCGCGCGACCCCATAGAGCCGTCTGAGCTCCTCTTCCATCTGTCGCTGCAATCGCTCGAGCGCTGCCGCGTCGGTCACGCGCGGCACGTAACACGCCGGGCCGATCGCGATGGCGATGCGCGCGAACGGCATCGGGATCACGAATTTGTCCCACTTGATGAGCCAGGCGTGGGAGGCGGCGTACGCCATCGGCAGGATCGGCCGACCTGACATCTGCGCGAGCAGCAGCGCGCCGGGCTTGAACTTGAAGCGCGGCCCACGGGGACCATCCGGGGTGATGACGGGGGAAACGTTGTCGCGCACGAGCGCGTGGTAGTAATCGCGCAGCGCCCGTGCACCGGTATGGGTGGAGGAACCGCGGATCACCGCACCGCCGAAGCGGCGCACCAACATGGCGCCGAGCTCGCCGTCCACGGAGGGGCTGATCAGCCAGCCGGGCGTGAGGCCGCGTGAGCGCTGCTCGACCAGGAACTTACCGCAATAGAGCTGGTGCTGGTGCCAGTAGCACGGCACGAGCGAGGGCGCCCGCGCGAGTGCCTCATCGAGATGCTGCACGCCCTCGATGCCCACCACGCGGCACAGCCGCCACCACAGCCGGATGAGCCCTGTGCCTAACGGTACCGTGATGGCGTACAGCAGCCGCCGCGCCGGCGTCATGCGTCTGCTCGAGCGCGTGGCGGTGCGGTAGAGCGTGTTGCGCAGCCGGCCGTCGTCGTCCGCGTTCATGTCACGAACAGCTCCGCGGGCGAGAGCGGGTGGCTCTCCAGCGCAGCGATCTCGCGGCTGCAGACGATGCACGCCGAAGCACCGTCAAAGCCGCCGAGGCGCTGCACGCGCCACGAATCAACGCCCCAGCGTACACGGCCCTCGTGCACGGCGAGATCCTGCACCTCGCGCAGCCCACGCAGTCCCTCACCGCTCCCCTTGAGCATCGCCTCGCGCAGCACCCACTGCGCGATGCGCTCGTCGGTGCCCATCTCGATATCGAGTCCGACGCGTCCGCCGGTGAGCGCCGCGCAGGCCACCCAGGGACCCGCGTGCGAAATGCTGAAATCGGGCGCCGCGCGCTCATCGCGCGAGGTGACGCCGCGCTGCGGGCACTGCACCTCGCCGGCAGCGAGCGCAGCAGGTGGTGCCAGTCGCGGCTTCGCGCCCGGCGCGAAGAGGATCTCACCCGCAGGCACACGCCGTCCGAGCAGCCGCGCGAGCGCGCGCAGCGCGAGCGCAATCCCGGCGAGACTGGCGCGGCTCGCGGCGCTTCCCGAGCCGAGCGCAAGACGCCGCGCATACGGGAGCCGCGCGGTGAAGGCGCGCGCCGCGGCTTCCGGCCACTGACCGCGGAGGTCCGTCTGATATAAGATTAAATTTTGGCTTTCAATAGCTTGCATGACCGCCGCCGCACCCGCGAACAGCGCGCCACCCGAGGCTGAGCTGCAATTCGACGTCGGCTCCACGGACGATTCCCTGGAGCGGATGATCGAGCTGTTCGCGCGTCACGGGGATACCTATCGGGTGTTCGTCCCCTCGCGACGATCTTATACCTATGTCATCCACCACCCGGATGACGTAAAGCGGGTGCTGGTCTCCAATCACCGCAACTACACCAAGGGTGTCGGGCTCGACCGCGTCAAGATCCTGCTCGGCAAGGGCATCATGACGAGCGAGGGGGAGCTGTGGAAGCGCCAGCGCTACATGATGCAGCCGCTCTTCCACCGCCGCGTCATCACGGAATTCGCCGAGGTGATCGCGCAGGCGAACGAGCGCTTCATTGCCCGCTGGGCAGGGCTGGCGCGAGCCGGCGAGCTCATCAACCTCACCGACGAGATGAGCGAGCTCACCCTCGAGATCGTGCTGCGCTCGATCTTCGGCCGCGATCTCGATCGACTCTCGGAACAGCTCGGCGGCAACCCCTTCGCGGTGGTGACCAAGGAGCAGGTACGCGATCTGCAGTTCGCCTACAAGTTCCGCTCGTTGACGAAGCTCGTCGCGCAGCTCATCGCGCAGCGCCGTGCGAGCTCGGAGGAACACTTCGACTACGTGGCCATGCTGATGAACGCCCGCGACAAGGAGAGCGGGGAGCCGATGGGAGAGCGCGAGCTGATCGATGAGATCATGACGCTCATCGTCGCCGGTCACGAGACCACCGCGAGCGGGCTCAACTGGACCTGGTACCTGCTCTCGCAACATCCGCAGGTGGAGGCGCGGCTGCACGCCGAAATCGACGCCGCCGCCGATCTGCCCGCGCCGACGCTGACCGAGGTGGAGGCGCTCGGCTACACCCGACAGGTGATCGATGAGGCCCTGCGCCTCTACCCGCCCGGGTGGCTCCTGTCGCGGCGCACGATCGACGCGGACGTGCTCGGTGGCTATCCGGTCCCAGCGGGCACCAACGTGCTGCTGCCGCTCTACCTGCTGCACCGTCATCCGCATTTCTGGAAGAACCCCGAAGCCTTCGATCCGGGGCGCTTTGCGCCCGAGCACGAGGCCGAGAGACCGCGCTTTGCCTACATGCCGTTCGCGGCAGGCCCCCGGCACTGCATCGGCGAGACCTTCGCGCTCTACGGGATGCTCGGGCACCTTTACAAGGTGGCGCGCCGTTACCGCCTGCGGTACGTGCCGGACAAGCCGCTCGAGCTCGAGGCGCAGATCAACCTGCGCACCCGTCACCCGCTGCACATGAGGCTGGAAGCCCGGTGAACCCCAAAGCCACGACCCTCACGGAACTCATCGAGAGCAACCGCGGCATGGCGCGCACCCTCACTTATCTGGAGGGCGAGAACGACGCGCGCGAGGTGTCCTTTGCCGAGCTCTACGAGCGCGCGCTCGGCATCCTCTATCACCTGCAGCGCATCGGCGCGCGCCGCGGCGACAAGCTGATCCTGTTTCTCGGCAACAACGAGCAGTTCATCGACGTGTTCTGGGCTGCGATCCTGGGTGGGATCGTGCCCGTGCCGGTGGCGCTCGGCATCAGCGACGAGCATCGCCACAAGCTGCTGCGCATCGCGCGGCGCCTCGGCACGCCCTTTCTCTACACCGAGCGGCGCTCGCTCGAGCGCATCGGCGCCTTCGCCGCCCAGGCTGGCGAGCAGCAGCTGTTCGATGCCCTGCGCAAGCGCACCTTCCTGGTCGATGACCTCGATGACATCTCGCGCGCCGGCAGCGTGCAGCGCGTCAGCGCCGATGACATGGCCTTCATCCAGTTCTCCTCCGGCTCCACCAGCGACCCGAAGGGGGTCGTGCTCACCCACGGCAACATTCTCGCCAACGTCCGCGGCAGCACCGAGGCGGCGGGCTTCAACGAGAACGATGTGAGTCTCTCGTGGATGCCGCTCACCCACGACATGGGGCTGATCGGCTTCCACATCGTCATGTTCGCGAACCGCGTCCACGCGCACCTGATGCCGACCGAGCTCTTCATCCGCCGGCCGCTGCTGTGGCTCACCCTCGCCGCGCGCATGCGCGCGACCATCCTCTGCTCGCCGAACTTCGGCTACAAGCACTACCTCAAGGTGTTGGGGGATCGCGAGGTTGCAGGTCTCGACCTCTCCTCGGTGCGTTTCATTTTCAACGGCGCGGAGCCGATCTCGGTCGAGCTCTGCAACGAGTTCCTCACGCGCCTCGCACCCGCGAAGCTCGCGCGCAATGCGATGTTCCCCGTGTACGGGCTCGCGGAGGCGACCCTTGCCGTGAGCTTCCCGGAAGTGGGCGCGCCACTTCGTACTCTCGCGCTCAATCGCCACCAGCTGAACCCCGGCAGCGTCGTGCAGCCACTGGGCGCCACCGACCGCGATGCGGTGCAGCTCGTCTCCGAGGGGCGGCCGATCCCCTACTGCCGCGTGCGCATCGCGGACGATCAGGATCGTGAGCTCCCGGCCGGCCGCATCGGCCACGTGCACATCAGCGGCGATAACGTCACGCGCGGCTACTACGAGGACAGCGAGGCGAATGCCGCCGCTTTCAGCGCCGATGGCTGGCTGCGCACCGGCGACCTCGGCCTCGTGCACGAGGGTGAGCTCTACATCTCCGGCCGCGCCAAGGAGATCATCTTCGTCAACGGCCAGAACTACTACCCGCACGATCTCGAGGCGATCGCGCAGCGTGCGCCAGGGTTGGAGCTCGGCAAGGTGGTCGCGGCCGGCGTGCGCGCGCGCGGAGCCGAGGTCGAGCAGCTGGTGGTGTTCGTGCTGCACCGCGGCTCGCTCGAGGACTTCGTGCCGCTCGCGCGCCAGGTAGGACGGCTCATCAACGAGCAGACCGGGCTCGAGGTGGCCGAGGTCGTGCCCGTGAAGCGCATCCCCAAGACCACCAGCGGCAAGATCCAGCGGCACCTGCTGGAAGAGAACTACGCCGACGGCGAGTTCGACGCGGAGCTGCGCGAGCTCGCGGCGCTGCGCGCCGCGCAGCAGGGACCCGAGGTCGGCTCGCGCACCGCGATCGAGGATAAGCTGAAGACGATCTGCGATGCGGCCCTCGCGGGTAAGCGCGTCGACATCCACGACAACCTGTTCGAGATCGGCGCGAGCTCGCTGAAGCTCATCGAGATCCACGAGCAGATCGACCGCGAGTATCCCGGCAAGGTGGACCTCACCGAGCTGTTCGATTTTCCGACCATCGCCGAGCTCGCGCAGCACCTGCAGAGCAAGCTGGCGGCATAAGCGCGCGCGCTACCGCCGTCGCCGCCGTGAGGGTGCGTTTGCTTGACTATATTTGCCACGGCAAATATAGTCTTGTCAAATATCGCCGGAGCAAATATGGCCAAGCCCTATTACACCGTCGAGACGCTCGAGCCGGACAACAGCCTCGGTTACCTCGTGAAGCGCTGCGGTGGGCTCATGACGCAGCTTGCCGAGCGGCGTTTCGAATCGACCTCGGTCTCATTC
>DASQRV010000095.1:0-3262 GCA_035642735.1 Steroidobacteraceae bacterium | reverse complement strand
TGTCCTCGATCGGCACGCTCTGATCGACGCGGTGCAGGTAGTAGAGGTCGATGTACTCGACGTTGAGACGCTTGAGGCTCGCCTCGCAGGCCTCGTGCACGCGCGCCGGCCGGCCATCGATCGAGCGGGCCGTCGCATTGGCGGCATCGCGCACGAAGCCGAATTTCGTGGCGATGAAGGCTTGCGTAAGGCGCCCCAGCACGGCGCGTCCGACGAGCTCCTCGTTGGTGAAGGGACCATAGACATCGGCGGTGTCGAGGAAGGTCACCCCGCGATCGAGCGCAAAGCTGAGCGTTGCGAGCGACTCGGCGTCGTTGTGCGTTCCGTAGAACTCGCTCATGCCCATGCAGCCGAGGCCAAGTGCGGAGACGGTAGGGCCGTTGCGGCCGAGCGTGCGGGTCTGCATGCGTTGCATTGTGCGCGCGCTGCCGCCGGCGCGAATCTGCAATTCGGGAGAGTGCCGCGCCGGCGGCGCCCGCCGGTCGTGCCGCTCAGGAGCTCGCGGGCACGGCCATGCGGGCATGGCGCCAGTCGCCGTAGCGGTAGTACAGCACCGCTAACGCCGCCGCCAGCGCCGACGACACCGGGAAGCTCCACCACACCGCGTCCACCTGGTAGCGCGGGATGAGTGCCTGGGCGAAGGGAAAGCGCACCACGAGCAGCGCGATCGTGAGAATGATGAGCGGGGCGATCACCGCGCCGGTGGCGCGCACCACCCCAAAGAGCGTGAGCGAAATGCCGAAGAAGACGAAGGACGGCGTGACGATGCGGTTCATGCGGCTCGCGATCTCGAGCGCCGCGGAGCCTGGCGGCAGGAACAGGCCGAATACAAAGGTGTTGAGCGCCTCGATCGTGAGCACGATCGAGCTGGTGAGCAGCACGCTGTACAGCACTCCGACGCGCGCGATGCTCGTGACGCGACTCCACTTTCCGGCGCCCACGTTCTGCGCCGTCATGGCGGAAACTGCCATGCCGACGGCGAAGGCCGGCATCTGGATGTAGTTCCAGATCTGCAGCGCCGCGCCGAAGGCGGCCGTGGTGTCGACGCCGAAACGGTTCACCAGTGTGATCATCAAAACGCCGCTGAGTGAGATCACCAACAGCTGCGCGCTCATCGGAATGCCCTTCCTCACGAGCACGGCCACCACCGCGCCGTCCAGCTTGAGGAAGCGCAGCTCGCGCCGGTGCAGGACGAGGATGTGATGGCGGCGGTAGAGATGGCGGATGAGCGCGGTGAGGCTCACCGCCTGGGCGACGAAGGTGGCGAGCGCCGAGCCCGCGATGCCGAGGCGCGGAAACGGGCCGAGCCCGAAAATGAAGACCGGGTTGAGCGCGATGTCGATGCCGACCGACAGCAGCATGAAATAGAACGGCGTCTTGGCGTCGCCGGCGCCGCGCAGCACGGCCATCACGAAGGCATACATGTAGAGCCAGGGCAGCGCGAGAAAGATGACGCGCATGTAGGCCACGGCGAGCGGCAGCGAGTCCGGCGGTGTGCGCATGGCGATGAGCAGGGGGCGGCACAGCACGAGTCCCGCGACCGCCATACCCACCGAGATCGCCGCGAAGAAGGTGGCGCTCGTGCCGACGACCCGCTTGGTCTCGTGCAGGTTGTTGGCGCCGATGTACTGGCCGATGAGGATGGTCGCCGCCATCGCCACGCCGAAGGCGGCGCCGATCAGCAGGAACATGACGGTGTTGGCGTTGGAGGTGGCGGTGAGCGCCGCCTCACCCAGGAAACGCCCGACCCAGATGGAATTCACCGAGCCGTTCAGCGACTGCAGGAAGTTGGCGGACAGGATCGGCAGCGCGAAGCGGAACAGGCCGACCGGTATCGAGCCTTCGGTGAGCGCGCGCTGCACTTTCAGCTAGCGCGCCACAGCCCGTAGAGGATCGCGACCGCGCCGGCGGCGAGCAGCGTCCAGCCGAGCCAGGCGGGATCGCGCGCCAGGGCGAGCCACACCAGGCCACCGAGCAGCAGTGCGCCGCCGACGATCGCCGCATCGCGCCGCCGCGCACCGCGCTCGAGCGCGGCGCGCAGCTCCTCCGCATGCGGTGTGGCGGGCGGCGGCTGCAACCGCGCGTACTCGCGCTGGACCAGGGCGGTGAACAGGGCCGGCACACCGCGCACCGCCTCGATGAGCTCGGGGATGTGGGTCCGCAGCCCGCGCGCCAGCGTGCGCACGCTGGTGCGCTCGCGCATCCACTCGCGCAGGATCGGGGTGGCGGTGCTCCACACATCCAGCTCCGGGTACAGGTCGCGGCCGAGGCCTTCGACGTTCAGCAGCGTCTTCTGCAGCAGCATGAGCTGCGGCTGGATCTGCATGTTGAAGCGCCGCGAGATCTCGAACAGCCGCAGCAGGATGCGGCCGAAGGAGATGTCCTTCAGCGGCCGGTCGAAGATCGGCTCGCACACCGTGCGCACGGCGGACTCCATCTCCTCGATGCGGGTCCCGGACGGCACCCAGCCGGATTCGAGGTGCAGCAGCGCCACGCGGCGGTAGTCGCGCTCGAATACCGCCATGAAGTTCTCGGCGAGATAGTGCTGGTCGCGCGGGTCGAGGGTGCCGACGATGCCGAAGTCCACCGCCGCGTAACGCGGCCGCCGCGGGTCATCGACCAGCACGAAGATGTTGCCCGGGTGCATGTCGGCATGGAAGAAGTTGTGGCGGAACACCTGCGTGAAGAAGATGCGTACACCGTTCTCGGCGAGCTGGCGGATGTCGGTGCCGGAGGCCTTGAGACGCTTGAGGTCGCTGATCGGCACGCCGTGGATGCGCTCCATCACCATGACATCGTTGCGGCAGTAGTCCCAGTACACCTCGGGCACGTACAGCAGGTCCGAGCCGGCGAAGTTGCGCTTGAGCTGCGAGGCGTTGGCAGCCTCGCGCATCAGGTCGAGCTCATCGAGCACGGTCTTCTGGTACTCGTCCACGATCTCGCGCGGCCGCAGCCGCTGGGCCTCGCGGGAGTAACGCTGCGCGAGATCGGCGAGCGCCTGCAGCACCTCGAGGTCGCGCTCGATCATGGCGCGCATCCCGGGGCGCAGCACCTTGACGACCACCTCCTGGCCGCCGGGCAGGCGCGCGGCGTGCACCTGTGCGATGGACGCCGCGGCGAGCGGCGTCTCGTCGAAGCTCTCGAACACCTCGGCCAGCGGCCGCCCGTAAGCCTGCTCGATCAGCTCGCGCGCGATGGCGCCCGGGAAGGGCGGCACCCGGTCCTGCAGCTTGGCCAGCTCGTCGGCGATGTCGGGCGGCAG
>DASQRV010000094.1:0-2952 GCA_035642735.1 Steroidobacteraceae bacterium | reverse complement strand
GCCGGGCTTCCGGGGATGGCTCGTGCTGCGCTTCGTCACCGGCTGTGCGATCGGGCTCGAGTGGATTGCGAGCGAGATCTGGCTCAACCGCCTCAGCACCGACCAGTCGCGGGGCACGGTCATGGGCGCCTACGCCACGGTATTCGCCGCCGGCGTCACGGCCGGACCGCTCCTGCTGCAGATCACCGGTACGAGCGGCTGGCGGCCGTTCGCCACCGGGGCGCTGTGCCTCGCGCTCACGGCGCTGCCGCTGTTCGCGGCCCGCGACCACATCGCCGCCGATTCCGCGCCACGCGGGTGGCTGCAGTGGCTGCAGATTGCCCGCGCCGCGCCGATCGTGATGGTTGCCGCGCTGATCGCCGGCCTGGTCGAATCGGCATACGTGTCGCTGCTGCCGGTGTTCGCGCTGCTGCGCGGGCTCGATGAGCACTCGGCGCTGTTGCTCGTGACCGTCTTCCTGGCCGGCAACGTCATCCTGCAGCTGCCGATCGGTCGCCTCGGCGATCGCCTCGGGCGACTGCGCGTGCTGGCCCTGTGTGCAGCCGTCTGCGTGATCGGCCCGATCCTGCTGTCCGCCGTGCTCGGCATCGCGTGGCTCTCGTGGCCCCTGCTGCTGCTCTGGGGCGGAACCATGTACGGGTTCTACACCCAGGGTATTGCGCTCCTCGGCGAGTCATACCCGCACGCCGAGCTCGCCGATGCCAACACCGTGTTCGTGGTGGTGTATTGCGCCGGCGGCATCGTGGGTCCGAGCCTCGGCGGCCTCGCCATGGATTGGTGGCAGCCGAACGGGCTGCTGGTATTCCTCAGCGGCGCGCCATTGTTGCTCGCTGCCCCCCTGTTGCGGCGGGTGCGCAACCGGAGCGCCTGAGCCGGCGCAGTCAGGAGTCCATCAACGCCGACTGGATGGCGATGCCGGCGCGCAACACGGCGGTGACCGGCGTATTGGCGGCGACCTCGAGCATGATTTGCTTCTGCGCAGGGGTCAGCGTCCGGCCGAAAGACATGCGGCGTTCGATGTGCTCGCGCCCTTCCGCATCGCGCGACCAGCGCACGCCGACCGTGATCTTGCCGACGCTCCAGTCGTTCTGCATCGCGTGCCTGCGGAGTGCCACCGCGGTGTCGGCTCCAAGGCTCGCCAGCAGCAACTCCCGCGGCGCAAAGCCGGCATCGCTGCCGCCGGCAGCGACAGGCTCATCCGCCGTTAGGTGATGGTGCCCCGAGATGATCTGCTGTACGTGCTGGTGCTCATTGATCACCGTGACGTAGGCCATGTGCGCTCCCTCCCGTCGGCACCCGCGCCGCGCGTCCCCGCCACGGGGGCGCCAGCCGGGCGGGCGCGAGTCGCCCGAGCATACTGCGGGCGATGCTGCCGACGCTCGAGCCGGTCACATCGTCCAGGCGGTAGGGCTCGTTGCTGAGGATCGCGGCTGCCGCGCGCAGTCCGCTGCGGATGGCGGGGCCTATGCCCTCGCCGAGGTCACGCGAGGCGAGGCCCGCGGCGTCCCCGGTGACGAAAGCGTTGTCGCGCCGCACGATCTCGACGTTACCGCGCAGGTAGTAGCTGAAACCGCCCGGATCGTACTGCGCACCGGGGGCGAGCCGCTCCCCGAGGGTGGCGACGAGGTGGCCCCAGTGGGTACGGATATCCTGACCCCGTGCCTTCAAACGATCGGCGATGGCGCCCACCCCGACATTCAGCCAGCCGCGCTCCTTCGGCACGTACCAGGAATAACCCGGCAGCCCCTGCTCGAAGAACCACAGGTGACAGTCGCCATCCGCCCAGTCGTAGGCGATCTCGTGCTCGAGGGTGACGATCTGCAGCGCGCTCTCGCGCGGATTGAGCTCGCGGAAGAGCTCGCGGTATACCGGGCAGCGCGTGCCGCCGGCACCGATCAGGTAGCGGCAGCGGAACGCATCGTCGATGAGGTAGCCCTCGGCGTCCGCCTTGATGTGACGGACGTTGTGCTGCACGACTTCGGCACCGGAGCGCTCGAGCAGCCACGCATCGAACTCGAAGCGGCGGATCGAGTGCTGCACGCAGGGCACCGGCAGGTGCCATCGTCCCATGTGCACCCGCAGCCGCGGAAAAGTGAGGAGGCGATGCGGGTAGCTGCCGAGGTCCATGGAAAGATCGCGCACGACTTCCGGCGTGATCCAGCCGGCACAGAGCTTCAGCCGCGGGAAGCGCTCGCGATCGAGCACCAGTACATCCGCGCCCGCGCGGCGCAGCTGCCACGCGGCCGTGGAGCCCGCAGGGCCGCCACCGACGATGAGCACGTCACAGCTGTGCATTAGGTCGCTTCAGCGCGCGTAGAGATGCGCGCGGGTCCAGGGAACGTCGTTGCTCTCACCCGGGGCGAACACGACCTGGAAGAGCTGCAGCGTTCCGGTGCTGAAGGCCGCGACCGACCCCGCCAGATACAGCCGCCACATGCGCACGAACTTGTCATCGAACATCGCTCGCACCCGCTCGGTCGCACCTTCGAAGAGCGCGAGCCAGTGACGCAGCGTCTGCGCGTAGTGCAGCCGCAGGTTCTCGACATCGAGGATCGAGAGATCCCACGGCTCGAAGATGCCTGCCATCTCGGAAAGCGCCGGCGGCTGGCCGCCGGGGAAGATGCGCTTCTCGATCCACGGCTGCAGCGGCGCCGGGCGGTTGCGCCCGATCGAATGTATGAGTCCGCGCCCGCGCCCGCCGAGGCAGCGCTGCACCACGCCGCCGAGCGTCGTGTAGTTCTTGACGCCGACGTGCTCGAGCATCCCGACCGACACGAAGGCGTCGTAGTGTCCGCTGATGTTGCGGTAGTCGTCTTCGACATACTCGACGCGATCGGCGAGACCCTCGCGTGCCACCCTCCCGCCTGCCCAGAGGATCTGGTCGTGCGAGATGTTGAAGTCACCCACGCGCACGCCGTAATGGCGCGCCAGGTGCATGGCCAGCATCCCCCA
>DASQRV010000093.1:0-3282 GCA_035642735.1 Steroidobacteraceae bacterium | reverse complement strand
GACTGCCAACGGACGGGTTTCCAGGGAGCTGCCCACCTGTACGATCACCCTGGCGCGGCCCGGCGCGAGCAGGTAGGTCAGCACGGCCGTGCGCTCAGCCACAGGCGCGGCTGCCTGCAGCGGCGGCGAGGAAGGCGCAGCGCCTTGCGCGGCACGAGCGAGTGCAGTGTCGATCGAGCCCACCAGTCGCTCGTACTTGCGGCGGTCCTGGCGAGCCGGCGCGTCGCCCGATGGTTGGCCGGGCCGATCCGTCGATGCTGCGTGGCTCTGCGTCGTCGATGCGCGCAGCTCACGCGTTGCAGCGTCCAGGCGGTCTGCCTGGCGAGCCTCGTCCGCGGAGAAAGTGGCGCGCAGCGAATTGCCGCCCGCCATCCCCGTGTAGCCGAAGAACTCCTCCTCCTTCAGCAGTGCAATGACCTGCTCGGCCTCGGTGAGGCGGGCGAGGGTGATCAAGGTGGCGGCGAGCTCCCGATATGCGGCTTCGCGACGCAGCAGAAAGGACTCGGGCACACGCTTGCCCAGCGGTGCGAGATCGGCGCGCATCGATTGCACGGCGTTGACTGCGTACTTGCCGTAAAAGGCGGCCGCGGACAGGCGTCCGTCCTGCGCAAGGATCCGTGCGTAGGAGCGATAGCAGGTCCAGACCAGTTCCCGCTCGTCGGACGTGGCGGCGCTCGCGAGCGCGCGGCGAGCCGCATCAGCCGCCTTTCGATGCTCTCCCTGCACGCTCCAAACGGGGGCCAGAGTGGCCAGCGCCTCGGCAACCTGCGTGCTGTCGGCGCCGAATTTCCCGGTGCGGATTGCGACCGCGCGCTCGAGCAGGGGGCGCGCGCCGGCGGCGTCTCCCCGATCGTCGAGCATTACAGCCCAATTCAGAAGAACCTCGGCGACTTGCGGATGATTGGGCCCGAGCGATTGCGACAACACCGTCTCCGCACGCGCAAAGTAGGCGAGCGCCCGATCCGTGTTGCCACTTGCCGACTCGAGTTGGCCCAGGTTGTCCAGCGTGCTGCCGACCGTGGCGCTCTGCGCCCCGCGCAACGCGGTCTTCAGGCGCAGCGCGCGCTCGAGGTAGGGTCTCGCCAGCTCGTATTCGCCGAGCTCGAAATACATCAGCCCCAGATTATTGGCCGCGAGCGCGAGTTCGACGCGCGACTCGCCGTAAAGAGCCTCGAGCAGCGTGTACGTTTTGAGGTAAAGCTCGATGGCCCGACGATAGTCGCCGCGGTAGTAGGCGACGCCCGCCAGATTGTTGTAGATGGCCGCCCGCCGTGACCGATCGTCGGCTCCCGGGCGGTCAAGAATGGCAAGCGCCTGCGCGAGGACACTCTCCGCCCGGTCGTAGTCGCGCTGTTCGCGGTAGACGTTTCCGAGCTCGGCCAGCACGTAAGTCAGCTTGAGGCCGGGCGGCTCGGGCATCCCCTCGTAGATCGACTGTGCGTGGCGCAGGTCGCGCTCCGCGTCGGAATAGCGGCCGAGCTCAAACTCAACCCAGCCGAGCCAGTTAGCCACCTCGGCCGTGCGCTCAGCGTCGGGCCGGGGAGCGGCCTCGGCCTCCGCCAGCGCGCGTTTCAGCTGAGTGCTCGCCTCTTCGAAGGCGCCTCGCTCATCGAGCAGGCGTGCCAGAGCCAGGCGCGCATCGACTTGCCCGGTTAGATCGCGGGCGGGTAAGGCGGCCAGGGCGCTGCGGTAACAGGAGATCGCCGCCTCGCGGTCACCCTGCTCCGCCGATCGCTGCGCCTGCGCGAGCGCCGCGCCGGCATCGTCGCGCGCGATGCACCTCGCCGGGCCCTCTGCGCCCAACGCCGGCGCGAATGTCAGGAGCGCGGACACGCAATACGCGGCGCGGACCGTGAATGGCGGGCAGGCGAGTGACATTCAAGGACGATAGACGAAATCCGGATGCAGCTGGTTGAACCGGCGCAGATGACGCTCAGCCTGCTCGCGATCGCCGGCGTAGATGAGTTCCTGGATGTACCGGTACCACACCTGGGGATCGGCCTGCTCGACCGGAATTTCCGTACTCTGCGAGCCGGCGTCGCGCGACGCCACACGGATCGGAATCCGCAACTGCTGCGTGACCTCGGGCGCCATCGACGTCGGCAGCAAAGCGCGGTCCAGCAGGAAGAGGGTCGCGGCGCCCAGAGCGAAGCTCGCGAGAAGCGGCGCGACGACTTTCAACCGGGGCAGCCAGAACCCGCTCGGGGAGCGCATCCGCTGCGCCGCCGCCCGAGCCGCCGTCAGGATGGCCTGGTCGTGGCGGGCCGATGGCGACTCCTGGTCGGCGCTCGCCAACAAGGTCCGCGCTTCAGCGCCGGCCTCGAACTCGCGTTTCAGCTCGTCCTCGTTCATCCCGCTTTCACTCTTTCAGTGCACCGGCTCCGGGTCCAGCAGGCGCTTGAGCTTGGCCAGCGCGTATCGCTTGCGGCTCACGATCGTGTGCCAGGAGTCGCCCGTGATACGCGCCACCTCGACCAGTTCCATGCCCTGCATCCACAGCACCACGACCTCGCGCTGATCCGGCGGAAGGTCGCGCAGCGCCCGCATCAGGCGGTTATGGTCCTGGCGCCGGCTGACCAGCTCCTCGGGTGTCTGAACCAGTTCGTCCCGGAACTCCTGCTCAACGGCCTCGGCCGGTGCGACGCGGGCAACTCCTTGGTCGCGCCGGTACTCGTCGAAGTACTTGTTGCGTGCCAGCGTGTATAGATAGGTCTGGAAGGAGGCATTCTCGCGGGCGTAGTACCGCCCCGCCTCGGCGACCTCGATCAACCGCATCCAGGCGTGCTGCGAAATGTCCTCAGCCAGTGCGGGATCCAGCGACAGCTTCAGCACGAAGCGGTAGAGCCCGCTCTTGTGACGTGCGAAGAGTGTTTCGAAGGCGCGCGCGTCTCCCTGCTGGAATTGCAGCATCAACGTCTGATCGTCGGTGTCACGTTCGACCGTGTCTAACCCTGGCCCCGCAGTCGTCGTAACCATCATATTGCCACGCCCCAGTCGGCCGCCTCCATCCGTTAGAACGAAATTCGGACCCGAGGGGCGACAACATGAGCACTTCACCTTTCCTGCGGCCACCGTTCATCCACGCATTCCGGACGGCCGCTCCTGTCTGGATGAGGCTGGCGCTTCAGACGCCTCACCTGATGGTGGGCATCCCGAACTATCAGACCTACGTGAAGCACCGGCAGACGTTCGACCGAGGCGAACCGGTGATGAGCTATGCGGACTTCTTTCCGGGAACGCCAGGCCGCGTGCTACGCGGTCGAGAAGGGCAGCGTTAGGGGT
>DASQRV010000092.1:0-6928 GCA_035642735.1 Steroidobacteraceae bacterium | reverse complement strand
CGCACTGTCCGCATCGGTCGCGGACGGCGCCGGTGGCGCCAGCAGCTTGATCCACCCGTACTGAATGTCGTTGGTATCCTGGAACTCATCCACCAGCACGTGCCGGAAACGTCGCCGGTAGTGCGCGAGCAGCGGCGGGTTGTCGCGCCACAGCTCGAAGGCCCGCAGCAGCAGCTCGGCGAAGTCGACCACGCCGTTGCGCGTGCACGCTTCCTCGTACGCCGCGTAGAGCTTGATGAGCTGCGCACGGGTCGGGTCGTTGCCGTCCTTCAGGTGCTGCGGCCGCCGCCCCTCGTCCTTGTTGTTGTTGATGAACCATTGCACCTCGCGCGGCGCCCAGCGGCTCTCATCGAGCTCGGCCGCCTTGACGATCTTCTTGATGAGGCGCTGCTGGTCCTCGGAGTCGAGGATCTGGAAGCCCTGGGTGAGTTGCGCCTCGCGCCAGTGAATCCGCAGCAGGCGGTGGGCGATGCCGTGGAATGTGCCGATCCACAGCGACGCCCCCGGCATGCCGAGCAGCCGCTCGATGCGCGAGCGCATCTCGCCGGCCGCCTTGTTGGTGAAGGTCACGGCCAGCACGCCGTGCGGCGAGACGCCCTCGGCCTGGATGAGCCAGGCGATGCGATGCGTCAGCACGCGCGTCTTGCCACTGCCGGCTCCGGCGAGCACCAGCACCGGCCCGAGCGCGGCTGTGACGGCAGCGCGCTGCGCATCGTTCAGCGGATTGAGGATGGGGGACAAATCCATGGGGGGCGCATTCTATACGGTAAGGACCCGCGCTTACGGCAAAGGTCCGGACGAGCGCGGGCGCAGCGAGTCAGGCGGGTACGGTCGTGTCCTCCTGCGCGAACCGCACCAGGGCCACGACGAAGCTGAGCAGTACCGGGCCGATGAAGAGCCCGAGGATCCCCCAGGCCGCGGCCCCGCCGATCGCGCCGATGAAGAGCGCGAGGGTCGAGACGTGGGCGTGATGTGAGGTGAGGATCGGGCGCAGCAGATTCTCGGCGAGCCAGAGCAGCGCGATCCAGCAGCCGAGAAAGAGGGTGGCGCCCCAGCGTCCCTGGAATGCCAGGTACAGGATGGCCGGGATCAGGATCAGGGATGAGCCCGCCGGGAGGAAGGCGGCGAGCGTCGCCGCTACGCCCCAGATCACCGCCCCGGGCAGTCCGACGAGCGCAAAGCCGATGCCGACGATGACACCCTGGATGAGCGCCGTCGCCACCGAGCCGAACACCACCGCGCGGGTGACATCACCCAGGTATTTGAGCAGCTGTGTACGGCGGGCGGGCTCTGTTGGAACGAGGCGTGTCAGTGACTCGACGATGCTGCGCCCGTCGCGCAGGAAGAAGAACAGCATGAACAGCATGATGAAAAAGCCGACCAGCGTGCCGAACACCCCGAGCGCGATACCACCGCCCATGCTGGCGGCGCCCTTCAGCACGCTCTCGAGGCCGTCGCTGACCCACCCCTCCACCTGCGAGGCGGACACCGAGGCATTGGCGCGCACCCAGTCGACGAGACCGCCGATCATGGGCAGCCTCGACAGCCGGTCGAGCAGCTCGGCGGAGCTGAAAGAGACCAGCGTGTGGTCGCGCAGGTACTGGACGAGTCGCGCAACCTGGCCGGCGAAAGTCACGCCGAGCACCGACAGCGGCACCAGTACGAAAAAGGGCGTGAGCACGGTGAGGATGCCCGCCGAGAGCGAGCGGCGGCCTTTCACTCGCCGCGTCAGCTTCTCGTGCAGCGGGTGCAGGACGAACGCCAGCACCACCGCCCAGCCGATCATGCCGAAGAGCGGATTGAGCAGCTTGTAGAGCGCGTAACCGAGGACCGCCGCGGTGATGATCTGGAAGCAGCGGCGGTAGAAGGTCGAATGCATGGGGTAAGCGTAACGGGAACCGCGGCGCGAGGCGATTACCGGCGCGCCCGGGTCACCAGCGGTTGCGCAGCTCGCGGAGCTTGACGAACACGGTGCGCGGGTCGGGTGCTGCGCCGATGTCGGGAAACGCCTCGCGCAACCGCGCGATCACCGTCGGGTTCTGCAGCCGCAGGAAGGTGTTGATGCGCTTTTCCTGTCCGAGCGTCGTCACTACCGCCGCCGCGGGATCGTGGCGGCGCGCCCGGCCGAGCAGCTCCTCGGCGTCCGCATTACCCGGCTCACGATCGAGGGTGAACTCGAGGTTGCGCGCCAGGTACTCGTGCCCCGGGTAGACCCGGGTGCTGTCCGGGAGCCGCGCGAGCTGGTTCGCGAAGGTGTCGTAGAGCGCCTCGGGTTGACCGCCGTTGTAGCAGTTGCCCGCGCCGGCGTTGAAGAGCGTGTCGCCGCAGAACAGTGCCGGCTCGTCGGTGTGCGAGAGCAGGCAGATGTGGCTCATGGTGTGCCCGGGCGTGTCGAGGCATTCGAGCTCGACGGTGCGGCCGACCTTGATCACATCGCCTTTGGCGAGCCCGCGGTCGACGCCCCCGATGCGCGAAGCCGCGGCGGCGTGCGCGAGGACCGGAGCCCCGGTCGCGCCTTTCAGGCCCGCGTTGCCGCCCGTGTGGTCGTTGTGCTCGTGGGTGTTCAGGATCTGGGTGATCTCCCAGCCATGCCGCACCGCGGCGGTGAGGCACATGCGCCACTCCAGCGGGTCCACCGCGAGCGCCTCTCCGGTCTCCGGGCAGACGATCAGGTAGTGAAAGTTGCGCAGCGAATTTCCGGACCAGATGCGCTCGACCAGCATAGAACCGCCTCCTGGCATCCCCGCGCAACGTACCCCCAAAAGCCCGGGCGCGCCATAATGGTCGCGTGAAGCACACCTACCTGTTCGAGCCGGCGGTGTGGAACGTGGCCGGGACATTCTGGCGCGCGGACGGCGTCGAGCTCGAGGCCGTCGGTCGCACCGAGATCGCGCATCGGCCCGAATGCTGGCTGCTGTCGGGCAAGCTCAAAGTGCTGAGCTCCCCGCCGGTGGAATTCGTGCACGCCTACTGGATCGAGCCGCCGGGACCGCAGGGGGGCAGCGTGCGCTGGACCTTCGAGAACGAGATGTTCGGCAAGCTGCAGGGGCGCTACACGACCATCGGCCCCTCGATCATGTCGGTCTACGCCTGCGATACCTCCGGTTACCACGGCTCGGAGCACCTGGCGCAGCTCGATGCCGACAACTACCGCTCGACCGGGTTGCTGTTGCTCAAGGACCGGATCATGTACTCCTGGCAGATGATGCTGAAGCGCGGCGGCTGAGGGAGCACGCCATGCTGGAGATCCGTCGCGGCGCGGACCGCGGTCGTGCCGATCACGGCTGGCTGAAGAGCTTTCACACTTTTTCCTTCGCCGACTACTACGACCCGGAGTGGATGGGCTACGGCCCGCTGCGCGTCATCAACGACGATCGTGTCGCCGCGGGGGAAGGCTTCGGCAAGCACGGTCACCGCGACATGGAGATTCTCACCTACCTCCTCGCGGGTGCGCTCGAGCACCGCGACTCCATGGGCAACGGCTCGGTGATCCGCCCGGGGGACCTGCAGGGCATGAGCGCCGGCACCGGCGTGACGCACAGCGAGTTCAATCCCTCAGCCACCGAGGAAGTTCACTTCCTGCAGATCTGGCTCCTGCCCGAGGCGCTGCGGCTGAAGCCCGGCTACGAGCAGAAGCACTTCACCGCCGCCGACAAGCGCGGCCGGTTGCGGCTGATCGCCGCGCCCGACGCCGGGGATGGCGCGCTGCTGATCCACCAGCAGGCGCGCGTCTACGCGGGGTTGCTCGATGGCGCCGAGCGCACGGAGTTCAGCGTGGCGGAAGGACGGCGCGCGTGGCTGCAGATGGCGCGCGGCACGCTGTCGGTGGATGAGCTACGACTTTCCGCGGGGGATGGCGCACGCACCACAGGTCCCGCGCAGCTCACCCTGCACGGCGGCGCGGCCGCCGAGGTGCTCGCCTTCGACCTGCCTTGAGCAGCCCCGCAGGTCCTTCGTCCTGCTACAGGCTCGCCGCGCCCCGGAATGCCGGCAGGTAATGATCGACGAGCAGCGCTGCGAACAGCCACATGAGGTAGTTCACCGAAAAGCGGAACACGCGCATCGGCAGCTCCGCCCGCGCCGTGACCTTCAGCGCCAGCGCGTAATAGAGGAAGCGGGCGTTCAGCACCAGCGCGGCGCCGAGGTACAGGAGGCCGCTCATGCGCGTCAGGTACGGCATGAGAGTCACCACGGTGAGCAGCACCGTGTACAGCAGCACCTGCAGCCGCGTGTAGTCCACGCCGTGAGTGACCGGCAGCATCGGAATCCGGGCGCGCGCGTACTCGTCGCGGCGCGCGATCGCGAGCGCCCAGAAATGCGGCGGGGTCCACACGAAGATGATGAGGAAGAGCAGCAGCGCGTTGGGGTCAATGCTGTTGGTCACCGCTGCCCAGCCGAGCACCGGGGGCGCGGCTCCCGCGGCGCCGCCGATGACGATGTTCTGCGAGGTCGCGCGCTTCAGCCACACGGTGTAGACCACCGCGTAGCCGATGAGCGAGAGGAAGGTGAGCGTCGCGGTGAGCAGATTCACGAGGAAGGCGAGTATCGCCATGGCGATTACGCCCAGCACCGCCGCGAACAGCAGCGCCTGGCGCTCGCTCAGCTGACCGGTGGGCAGCGGTCGCGCGCGCGTGCGCGTCATCTGCTCGTCGATGCGACGGTCGAGCACGTGGTTGAGCGTGGCGGCGCAGGCCGCGGCGAGCGCGATGCCGAGGTTGCCCCACAGCAGCGGCCCGGGCGGAGGCAGGCCCGGACTCGCGAGCAGCGTGCCGACGATCGCCGTGAAGGTGATGAGCGCCACCACCTTCGGCTTGGTGAGCGCGAGGTAACGGCGCCACCGTGGGGGCGCACGCCGCGTGAAAGCGGGTCGATCCGCGGCCACGAAATCGCGCGTCTTCGGTTCGGATGTCGCCACGGCGCTCGCTGGCGGGAGGCAGGCGTCCTGCGGGGAAGCGGAGCCTAGCAGATTGTGGCTCAGATTAGGGCGCGCAGCAGCGCGAGCGTGGCGAGCAGCAGCAATGCCGCACCCGCGTTATGCGCCGTCGCCAGCCACAGCGGAAAGCCCTCGAGCACCATCGTAACGCCGATGGCGAGCTGCAGGGCGAGCGCGGCGAGCACCAGCCAGGCGCGCGGGCGGGCTGCCGCGAGGGACGACTCCCTCGGCAGGGCGCGCAGCACGAAGAGTGCGGCGAGCCCGAGCGCCGCGGCGGTGAGCACCGCACCCAGGCGGTGCGTCAGATGAATGGCGATCCGCGCGGAATTGTCGAGCACTCCGCCTTCGTAGTTGTAATCGAGACCGCGCCACGGCACGAAGGCGTTGCGGAAGTCGGCGTGCGGCCACCAGGCATTCTGACAGGTGGGGAAGTCGGGACAGGCGATGGCGGCATAGTTGCTGCTGGTCCAGCCGCCGAGCGCCAACTGCACGGCAAGCACGGTGAGGCCGAGGAGCGTCAGCCGCCGGGCAAGTGCCAAGGTCGCGGCGCCGTCGCCGCTCACGGCGTGACCTGCACCCTGCGGTGCCAGCGCTCCGCGCGAGCCGCGCGGCAGCGACAGCAGCAGCCACCACAGCAGGGCGAGCGTCGTCATCCCGAACAGCAGGTGCAGAGTGACGATGAGGGGATTGAGGCGCCAGGTGACGGTCAGCATGCCGAGCAGCGCCTGCATGATGAGCGTCGCGACGAGTGCCAGTGCGAGCGGCACGCTCGCCGGACGTTCGCGGCGGCCGCTGATCGCCAGCGCGGTCACGAGGATGACGAGTACGCTGAGAGTGCCGACGGCGTAGCGATGGATCATCTCGCGCCACGCCTTGCCGGGCTCGAGCGGCCGGCCGGGGAAGGCGCTCGCGGCGTCGGCGGACTGCGCGGCGCCGGCGGGCGTCAGGTGCCCGTAGCAGCCGGGCCAGTCAGGGCAGCCGAGGCCTGCGGCGGTGAGGCGCACGTAGGCGCCGAGCACCACGACCATGAAGCACAACAGTACGGCCGCGATGCACAGGCGGCGGAACCAATCAACCAATGTGCGACAGCCTCAGGAGGTTCTGCAGGTCCTCGAGCAACCCGCGCGGATTGCCGCGCGCATCGTAGCTCATGATGAGGTTGCCGAGCGGGTCGACGACGAACAGCGTGTGCTCCCGGTCCCGGGCCGGGAACAGCGCGAGCAGATTTTCCGCCGCCGGCGCGCCGGCATCGAGCACCTGGAGTCCCGCGTGCTCGCGCGCGAGAAACGCGCGGTCGCAGCACTCGCGGCTCACGAGGAATACCCGCGCGACGCGTGTCATGTCGTTGTTGAGTCCGAGGCGTGTCTGGCGCATGACGTACAGCACCTCGCGGCAGGCGGCATCGCAGTCGCCGCCGCCGATGTATACGAGCGACCAGTGGCTGCGGAACGGGATCGCCGCGGGCGGCGGCGCGTCGGGCGTGCTCGTCTCCAGGCTGACGCGCGGCAGCGCGACCGGCGGCAGCGGACGGACCGGGCTGATGAGCTGGCCGTGATTCAGGTGCCCACTCGGGCGCCAGTCGGTGCCGTAATAGGTGAAGAAGGCGAGCCCGAGCGGCAGCAGGAAGAGTGTCGCGAGCGCCGCGAGCGTGCGCAGGTTGCGGGCACGCAGCTCCGCGGGGGTGGCGCTCATGAGGGCGCCGGCGGCGGCTGCGGGCGGCGGCTGAGCACCGCCCACAGGACGAGTGTCGCGAGCGCGAAGCTCCACCACTGCACGGCGTAGGAGAAATGCCGCAGCGGCGGCAGCCCCGGCGGCTGCCAGGCGCGCACGTAGCCGAAGGGCGCCGCGGGGTCGAGCAGCAGGATGCGCGAAGAGAGCGGCTGGCCGAGCGCCGCGGCAAGCTGCGCCATGTCCGGGTAGCTCGTGACCTTCGGCCAGGGGCCGGTGCCCGCAGGCGCCGCGCGTCCGCTCGCGAGCCCGGGCGAGGGAAGCACC
>DASQRV010000091.1:0-5931 GCA_035642735.1 Steroidobacteraceae bacterium | reverse complement strand
CGGCGCGGCCCGCGGCCATGAGCGCCTCCGCGTAGCGCACCGTCACCGGCACGTTGCGCGGGAAGAGCTCGTCAGCGCGCTGAAAGGTGGCGAGCGCCTCTTTCGTGTGTCCCGCCTTCTGCTGCGCCTGGCCAAGCGCGGCATGCAGCAGCGTGAGTCCCTCGTGCTGCTGCACCAGCGGCGTGAGGATCTTGACCGCCGCATCGGCCCGCTCACTGTTCATCAGGGCGAGCGCCTCACCGTAGCGGCTGCCGAGATTGTCGCCGCCGTGCGCGATCTTCGCCGCATACTGAGCCGCGAGGTCCGTATCGCCGGTGGCGGTCAGCACGCGTACGCGCTCGCGGATGAGCTCGTAGCTCTGCGAGTCGTGAAAGCTGACGGGTGGAAACTGTGCGGCGCGTGCGCGCTGCTCCGCGACGCGGTCCGAGTCCATGGGGTGATCGATCAGCATCGCCGGGATGTAGGTGGCGGCCAGACCCTGATGGCGCGACATGGTCTCGAACATCGAGCCCATGCCGTAGGGATCGAAGCCGGCGCCGGCGAGATAGCCGATGCCGACGCGGTCGGCTTCCCATTCGTTGTCGCGCGTGAAGTTGATCTGGTGCTGGACCGCCATGCCCTGCGTCGCGGCGATGGCACCTTCGGCGGCCTGACCGCCGCCCACCGCACCGAGCAGTATCGCGCCGATCATCATCGCAGCCGTCGCAAGGCTCTGCTTCGACTGGTCGGCCAGCATGCGTGCAATGTGGTGCTGGGTGATGTGCGCCGTCTCGTGCGCCATGACGCCCGCGAGCTCCGACTCGGTCGAGGTGGCGAGTATCAGTCCGGCATTGATGAACACGTAGCCGCCGGTCACGGCGAACGCATTGATGCTCGTGTCCTTCACCACGAAGTAGTGGAAGTTCCCTCCACCCATGGCGCTCTGCGACGCGAGTCGCTGCCCGATGCCGTTGATGTATTCGCTGACCTCCGGGTCCTCGAGAAGCCCGTTCTGATCGCGCAGCTCTTTGGCCACCATCGCCCCGAGGCGGTACTCATCGCTCTGAGACAGCACGGCCGCGGAGGGGCTCCCGAGGTCCGGCAGGTCGGAGCCCGAGGAGGGCGCAGTCCGGATCGGCTGCGTACTGGATGACGGCGGCTCCGCGGCAGCCACCAGGGTGGCGGCGGTGAGGACCGCGGTCGCGAGGAGGAGGGTGAGGCGGCGCATCATGCACTTTGACCGCAGCGGGCGGTCGAGGTTTCGGAGCGTTTACAGGCCCTTACAAGCGTGCGGCTGCACCTGCGGCACGCACCGGCGCTGCCAAGGGTAGCACCTAGAGGATATCGGAGGCGAAGTCCGCGAGCCGCGAGCGCTCCCCCCGCACCAGGGTGATGTGCCCCGAATGGGCCCAGCCGCGGAAGCGGTTCACCGCATATGTCAAGCCCGAGGTCATCTCGGTGAGATAGGGGGTATCGATCTGCGCGATGTTGCCGAGGCAGGCGAGCTTGGTGCCGGGACCGGCGCGGGTGATGAGTGCCTTCATCTGCTTCGGTGTGAGGTTCTGTGCCTCATCGAGGATCAGGAAGCGGTTGAGGAAGGTGCGGCCGCGCATGAAGTTCAGCGAGCGGATCTTGATCCGGTTACGCAGCAGGTCGTTGGTAGCCGCGCGGCCCCAGTTGCCGCCCTCCTGCGAGCCGGTGAGCACCTCGAGGTTGTCCATGAGTGCGCCCATCCACGGTTCCATCTTCTCCTCTTCCGTGCCCGGCAGGAAGCCGATGTCCTCGCCGAGCGGGATCGTGACGCGCGTCATGATGATTTCCACGAACCGGTTGGTCTCGAGCGTCTGCATGAGCCCGGCCGCGAGTGCCAGCAGCGTCTTGCCGGTGCCGGCGGGGCCGAGCACGGTGACGAAATCGATCTCCGGGTCCATCAGCAGGTTGAGGGCAAAGTTCTGCTCACGATTGCGCGCGGTGATTCCCCAGGCGTTGTGCCGCTCGTTGCGGTAGTCGCGCGTCAGCTCGATGGTGGCGGTATCGCCGTTGATTTTGCGCACGATACCTTCGATCCCTTGCGGCGAGTCCTCGAACACGCCCTGGTTGGGCTGCCACTCGCGCACCGCGGGACCTGTGACCTCGTAGAAGGTGCGTTCGGCATCCTTCCACGAGCGCATGTCGCGGCCGTGCTGCTCCCAGAAGTCGCTCGGCAGCGCCGCCATGCCGCTGTAGAGCACATCCGCGTCTTCGAGAGTCTTGTCGCTGTAATAGTCCTCGGCGTGCACGCCGAGCACTGCCGCCTTGATGCGCAGATTGATGTCCTTGGACACCAGGATCACGCGCGCGTCGGGATGCTCGGTCTGGAGCGCGAGCGTCTGCTCGAGGATGGTGTTGTCGCCCCCCTGGCCCGGCAGGCTCTCCGGCAGCGCACCGGTGAGCTGGCGCGTCTGGAAGAACAGCCGTCCGGTGGAGGGTTTCTTGCCGTGGTTGCCAGAGTAGCCGCTCGGCAGCTTCAGTCCCAGGTCGATCTGCTCCTTGGTGACATCACGCATCATGTCATCGAGGAAACGGCTCACCTGGCGCACGTTGCGCGAGGCCTCGGACAGTCCCTTCTTGTGCGCATCGAGCTCCTCCAGCACGACCATCGGCAGGTACACGTCGTGCTCTTCGAAGCGGAAGATCGACGTCGGGTCGTGCATCAGCACGTTGGTGTCGAGCACGAACAGCCGCCGTCCGGCGCGCGATCGGCCCTTCAATTCGCGTGACTCCCCCGACGCCGCGGTGGGGCCTGGATCATTAACGCTGCGCTGCTTCAAGGACTTCCTCCGCGTGACCCGGAACCTTTACCTTGCGCCACTCCCGCTGCAGGCGCCCGGCACCATCCAGCAGAAAAGTGCTGCGCTCCACCCCCAGGTATTTTCTCCCGTAAAGGCTTTTCTCCTTGATGACGTCGAACAGTTTGCAGACCTGCTCCTCGGTGTCGGCGAGCAGGGGGAAGGGCAGGGCCTCCTTGGCCGCGAATTTCTCGTGCGAGGTGACGCTGTCGCGCGAGATGCCGACGATGTCGGTGCCCGCCTTGCGGAACGCCGGCGTCAGATCGCGGAAGTCCTGTGACTCGCGGGTGCAGCCGGAGGTCATGTCCCGCGGATAGAAGTAGATCACCAGCTTCCTGCCCGCTGCGTCCTTCAGGCTCCACGTGCCGCCGCCCGTCATGGGCAGGGAGAAGTCAGGCACTTTTGTCCCAGCTTTGATCTTGGACATCTCGTTTCAGGATTTGACCGGCTCGAGAATCGCATCGAGGTTGAGCGAGTCGCAGAACTCCATGAACTCCTCGCGCAGGTGTGCCACGTGGATGCGGCTCGGCACATTCACGATCATCTGCACCGCGAACATCGGTGCACCGGTGTGTGCCGCCGGGTAGCTGCGGGTCGATACCTCGGCGATGTCGATGCCGCGGCTGGCGAAGAAGCCCGACAGCCCCGAGACGATGCCGCTCTGGTCGAGACACACCACATCGATCGAGTACGGCAGCATGTCCGTCCGCGGTGTGCGCGGCTCGGTGCGCTTCAGGTGGATGCTGAGGTTCGAGGTGTCGGCGAGCCGCTTGAGCTCGGTTTCGAGCTTCGCCAGCGCGTGCCAGTTGCCGGACACCAGCAGCAGCATCGCGAACTCGGTGCCGAGGCTCGCCATGCGGCTCTCGCTGATGTTGCCGCCGGACTCGCTGATGACACGGGTGAGCTCGTGGACCATCCCCGTGCGGTCGCTGCCGATGGCCGAAACGGCCAGGTGCTGCTTCATCTGTCGATGGCGGTTGGGTGTGCCGGCATTCGCAACCGGAAGTGTACCGGGAGCGAGCGCGGGTTGCGAACGGTCTCTGGCGCGCACTGCGACGCCACTCGCACGCGCGGGCGTGAGGCTTGCTTAAGCACAACTGCCGCCCGTAACATCACGCGCTTCCCCGCAAGGCATCGATCGCAGCACATGTTTGCCGGCAGCCTGGTTGCCATCGTCACCCCGTTGCGCGCCGATGGCGCCATCGACTTCGAAGCCTGGACACGGCTGCTCGAGTTCCACGTGGCGAACGGTACCGACGGCATCGTCGTCGGTGGCACGACCGGTGAGTCGGCCACGCTGCGCGATGCCGAGCTGCGCGAGCTGCTGCTCTCCGCCTGTCAGCTGTTGCAGGGGCAGGTGGCGGTGATCGCCGGCGCGGGCACCAGCAGCACCGCCGCCACTGTCGAGCGCGTCGCCTGGCTGTCGGAGCTGCCGATCGACGCGCTGCTGCTCGTGACGCCCGCTTACAACCGGCCGCCGCAGGAGGGGTTGTACCAGCACTTCGCGGCCGCGGCCGCCGCGGCGCGCAAGCCGCTGCTGCTGTACAACGTGCCTGCGCGCACCGCCATCGACATGCAGCCCGCCACCGTCGCGCGCCTCGCGCAGGTGCCCGGCATCGTGGGCATCAAAGAGGCAGTGGCCGAGACCAACCGGGTCCGCGAGTTGGTCGCAAGCTGTCCCGCGGGGTTCGTGGTGCTGAGCGGCGACGATGCCACGGCGCTCGCGGCCGTCGCCGCCGGGGCACGCGGAGTGATCTCGGTCACGGCGAACGTTGCGCCGCGCGCGATGTCACAGATGCTGGCGGCGGCGCTGCGCGGTGATGCCGGGCGCGCCGCCGAGCTCGACGCGTCGCTCGGCCCCCTGCACCGCGAGCTGTTCGTGGAGACGAACCCGATTCCGGTCAAGTGGCTGCTGGCGCACATGGGGCTGATCAGTCCGGGAATACGCCTGCCGCTCACGCCGCTCGCGGCAGAGCACTCGGCGGGGCTGCTGGCGGCGGCGCGTGCCGCCGGGCTGCTCGCGTGAGAGTCTCGGGTATGAGGAACTGCTGAATGAAATTTGTCCGGGGAATCGTGTTGCTCGTCCTGCTGATGCCGCTCGCCGGCGGCTGTCACATCTTCAGGGGCGCCAGTGCCAAGGCCTGTCACGGCCCGCAGTCCTATCAAAAGGCCACGACCGTGCCGCCGCTGACGATCCCCGCAGGACTCGATGCGCCCGACACCACCAACGCGCTGAAATTACCCACGCTGAATGAGCCGCCGCCTGCGGCGCGCAAGGGCAATCAGCCGTGCCTCGATGAGCCCCCGCCCTTCAAGGTGACCCAGCCCGCCAAGACCCCGCAGGCTTGAGCCGCTCGCGGGTGCGGGCTCGAGCGGCATGGCTTATCATTCGCCGCCGTCATCGGGCCGGAACCTTCAGCCTCGATACGCTCGTGCCGGGCTGTCGTAAGTGATTGATCGGAGAGGTGGCCGAGCGGTCGAAGGCGCTGGACTGGAATTCCAGTAACATCTCAACGGGTGTTCGTGGGTTCGAATCCCACCCTCTCCGCCATGCGCTTCGCAAAGTTTCGTCGCCCGGAGACCGCCAATCGTGGCTGCGACGAAGCGGGGATAACGCCCGAAGGGCGGCCTGGCGCACCCCACGAAATTTTGCTTACCGTGCTCGGCAGGCGCCCATTGACCAGCAAGAAGCGAAGTTTCGTGGGGACCCCGCACAGGCGCGGGGCGCGAAGCGCCGAGTGATCCCACCCTCTCCGCCAAACGGCCGCGCGCCGTCGGCATATTTCCCTGCCGGGGTCGGTGAGCGGTCGAGCCGACGGCATGTGATAGCATCGATGGTTTTCGCGATCATGGTGGCCCGCATCGGTTTCTCCGCGACGACCAGTCGTGAATCCCGTCAGGGCCGGAAGGCAGCAGCGGCAGCGGCGATGTCGGGTGCCGGAGCTCAAGCTGGTGCGGGCCGCCTCCCATCGCATGGCACCAGGCCGGGACTCTCATGAGCTACACCGCGCTCGCGCGCAAATGGCGTCCGAAGAAATTCTCCGAGCTCGTCGGACAGGAGCACGTGCGCCGCGCCCTCGTCAACGCGCTCGGCAGCGGCCGCGTGCACCATGCGTTCCTCTTC
>DASQRV010000090.1:0-5614 GCA_035642735.1 Steroidobacteraceae bacterium | reverse complement strand
AGCCACTCTTCAGCTGTCCGCGGTCGGCGAGCGACAGCGTGGCGGCGGGGAGCGCCGCCAGCTGGTGGATCGCCTGCGGCAGGCTCAGCGCTTTGTCCTCGCGGACGTACTTGGCGAGCACGCGCGCGAAGTTGCCGTAGGCGCGTGGATGCGGGTTGGACTTGAGGAACACGCCCTCGGGCGCCGGAGCCTGCTCGTCGGAATCGAAGCTCACCCAGGGAAGCGCAACCTCGCGTCGGATGTTGTCCTCCGACATGAGAAAGTAGGCGACGCCGACCCGCGAGCCGTCCTCGATCACCAGATCGATCGCGGCGTCCTCCGCTGACACGCCGCGCTGGTGCGCCACCTCGGCGAGTGTCTTGCCGGTGAGCGGTTTGAGTTGCGGGTTCTTGAAGGCCAGGAGCAGCGTTCCGTCCGCGCCGGCCGCACCGTAGAGGTTTTCCCAGGCGGGCGCCGGGTCGCGCATGTCGGCGATGACGCGGGCGCGCACCTTGGGATCCCGCAGGCGCTCGATCCAGGCCTCGAGCCCACCATCCTGCACCCAGGGCGGCATGGCGGCATCGAGTCCGGTCGCACCGGCGGTGTAGACATACATATCCGCCGTGATGCGCGTGCCGCCGGCGCGCGCCTTGTCGACTGCCGCGATCAGCGCGTCGAGCTTGTCCCAGTTGCGCCGACCGGCGACCTTCAGGTGATAGATCTCGGCCGGCGCGCCGGCGGCACGGGCGATCTCGACGGTCTCCTGCACGGCCTCCAGCAGCCGGTCGCCCTCACTGCGCATGTGCACGCTGTAGATCCCGCCGCAGCGCGCGGACTCGGTTGCCAGCGCAATCAACTCAGGAGTCCGGGCGTACCCGTTGGGGCTGTAGATGAGCGCGGTAGTCACGCCGACGGCACCGTCCTCCATGGCCTGGTGCACCAGCGTGCGCATTTGCGCGAGCTGCGCAGCGGTAGGCTGCACGTCGCGCTCCCCGAGCACGTAGGTGCGCACGGTGCCCGCACCGACGTAGGACGCGACGTTCGGCGCGATGCCGCGCTGCTCGAGCCGGTGCAGATAGTCCCCGAGCGTCGTCCAATCGATCGTGTAGCGGATGTCTCCCTGGCGCTGCAGACCGAGGGCCTTCATCTCCGGCGTGAGCGGACCCATCGAGTCCTCGCCGAGCACCTCGAGCGTTACGCCCTGGCGCAGGTCGCTGAGCGCCCGGCCGTCGATGAGAAGTGAGGCTTCCGGGTGGGCGAGCATGTTGATGAACCCGGGTGCGACGGCCTTGCCGTGCGCGTCCACGCGCTCGCGCGCAGCATGCGGAGCCTGGGGGCCGACGTAGGCGATGCGATCGCCCTGGATCGCCACGTCGCCGACGAAGGGCGGGCCGCCGCTGCCGTCATAGACGGTACCCCCGGCGATGAGGACATCGTACCGGGTTGCATCGGTCGGCGCGGCGAAAGCCGCGGACGCGGCGAGTCCCCCCGCGAGCAGAACGAACGCCCGCCGGGCGTTGCTGGCCATCATCATGATCTCCCTTCCCCCCGGCGCAGGACCGTGCGCTGTCGGCCATTCTACGCGGCTCCGCGCAGGAGACTACGCACCGTTCGCGGCCCACTCGCGATAGGCTTGGGGCCGCGCGTTTCGACTGCCGGTCGCCGCCGGCTGCAGAGCGAGGTGTGTCGTGAGGACTCGACGCGAGCTACTGAAGATGGGTGCGTTGCTCGGCGTTCCGCGCTCGCTGCGCGTGCTCGCGGGCGAGCCGCAGCCGAGGACACTGCTGATTCTCGGCGGGACGGGTTTCATCGGTCCGCACCTCACGCAGGAAGCCCAGCGGCGCGGCTGGCGAGTGACGCATTTCAACCGCGGCAAGACGGCCGCTGATGGGGTCGCAGGTGTCGAGACGCTGCTCGGTGATCGCAAGGGACAGCTCGATGCCCTGCGCGGCCGCAGTTGGGACGCGGTCGTCGATGACACCGGCTACATTCCAAAATACGTGAAGCTGTCCGCGGAGCTGCTCGCGCCGAAGGTCGGCTACTGCCTGTTCATCTCGAGCATCTCGGTGTACGAGAGCTTCGCAAAGCCTAACGACGAGCAGTCAGCCACCGGAACGCTCACCGACCCGCAGGTCGAGGAGGTCACCGACACGACCTACGGCCCGATGAAGGCCCTGTGCGAGCAATACTCGCGCGAAGCGTTCCAGGGGCGCATCGCGATCGTCCGCCCGGGCTACATCGTCGGGCCGCTGGATCGAACGGATCGCTTCACCTACTGGCCGGTGCGCGCCGCCCGCGGCGGCGAGATGCTTGCCCCCGGCACGCGGCACGACCCGATACAGGTGATCGACGTGCGCGACCTGGCACGCTGGATGATGGATCTCGTGCAATCGCGCACCAACGGCTGTTTCAACGCCGACTCGCCTCCCCGCGCCTTCACGATGGGCGCACTGCTAGAAGCGAGTCAGCACGCCTCGCCCGCTGCCGGCGTCAAGGTGACCTGGGTTCCCGAGGATTTCCTCGCTGCGCACTGGAAGCCTGAGGAGCTGGACCTGCCGCCGTGGGCACCCCTCAAGGGCGACTCGGCCGCGGCATCCCTGACCTCGGTGAAAGCGGCACTCGCCACCGGCTTACGAACGCGCCCGCTCGAGGAGACCGTGCGTGACACCCTCGCCTGGTTCCAGACGTTACCGGCGGAGCGGCAGGCGAAGCTGCGGGCGGGACTCGATCCGACCCGGGAAGCGCAGACGCTCAGGGACTGGCACGCCGAGGCAAGGGGCCGTGCGTGAGCGCCGCGCGTCAAAAGTCGGCCGATAGATAGGCCAGCAGCATGTGTAGCGGCGGGTACGCCACGAGACCGCCGCTCGAATCGACGACGAGCCAGACTTTCTGGTTGATCACGTTCTGAACCTGGACGCGCAGGGTCGCCGCCCGGCCCGCCAGGCTGAAGCGATAGCGCGCCCCAACGTTGACGATCGTCTGCGCCGGGTTGTAGGCGCCATCGTCCAGGCGCACCGGCACGCTTCCCTGCCGCGTCGCGGTGACATCGAGCGAGCAGCGCGGGCACGGCGGGAGCTGATAGTCAGCGGCAAGTTGCACGATGCTTCGCGGCTGACTGACCGGGGTGGTGCCGACACCCGTGACGCCCTCCCCGACCGCGACTTCAGGTGACATGAACACGGCGCCCGCCACGACCGTCAGCCCCGGGAGCGGCGCGGCGTTGAGTGACAGCTCGACGCCGCGGTGGATTTCGGTCCCGAGCCACGAGTAGCTGCCGTCGCTGCCAACGTTGTAATACGGCTTGCGCACCGAGAACAGGCCGGCCACCATCGTGGTCGTACCGGCGGTGTAACGTACGCCCACTTCCTCCTGACCGGTGCGACCCGCTGGCAGGAGCTGTCCGCGGTTCGTCGCACTCGCCGGTGCGAGTCCGGAGTCCTCGAGTCCGCGCGTCAGCGCGGCGTACGCACTCGCGTGTGCGGTGACCGGCACGGCAGCGGAAGCATAGTAGAGCAGCGGATTCTCTTGCTGGGTCACCGGCACTGCTTGAGGCTCGGTGATGGTACGCTCGTAGCGCACCGGTTCGAGACCTGCGGCGAAGTCGACGGTGTCGCGCCAGTGCACTACATACGCCACTCCCGCCGTCCACTGGCGGGTGTGGTCCCGAGTCACCGGCCCATAAGCGAAGACCGGCTCCGGCACCGTCGACTGGGTCCCGAGGCGCAGTGCGCCAAGATCCACCTGGTCGTAGCCGCCGTAGCGCGCCATCATGTCGCGGGCACGCACAGTCAGGATGAGCTCCTGCTGGCGGGGCCCGCTCGTCGTCAGGTGTGTCGCCCGCAGCTCGCCTGAGGTCGAGCCCGTATACTGCTCCGGGTAGGAAACGTACTGGTGCTGAGCGATCCCCGTGGGATCGGGGTCGTTGAGCAGATCCGAGCCCGATCTCGGCTGATCGTAGACTGAGCGGAAAAGACCTATGCGCAGCGTCCAGTTTCCTGGCGCCTGCAGCCTGAAAAGGCCGCCATAGTCGGTGACCACGGTCGAGCCAACCGCCCAGGTCGGTGCGGTGTTGCGGGACTCGACCGGTTCGGGAGTGGCGGCGGTGGTGAGATAGACAGTCGGATACACCCTCTGCTGCGTTTCGGTGGTACGTCCGTAGAACAGGCTGGCGCCCGAACTGGCGGAAGCCCGGCACGCTGCGAGCAAGGCGACATCCGTGGTGTATTGCGTGAGCCCCGGAACGAATTCGTCATGCCGCCGGGTGACACCTCCCCCGACCCCGCAGTGACCGCCCGCGAGCGGCGCGTGTGCATCCAGATCGAACCCGCGCGTTCCATAGGGACCGACGTAAACCGTCGGGCTGATGCCCGCAGCGCCGAGCGGACTGCGCAGGCTGAAATCGACGATGCCGGTCGGCGAGGGGAAGGGGAATCCGGCGGCTGCAGGCCCCACACGGATGCGTGTGTCCTGCACAAGCCGTGACGGCAGCGGCGAGTACGGGAAGTTCGGCCCGTGGACATCGACATACATCCCCTCGATGCGCGCATTGCCGGCGGCAAGCGGATCGAAGCCGCGCACCTGGGTCGGACCGTAGACTCCAAGCGCCTCGACCCCGATGGAAACGCCGAATGCATCGGCGGAGGCGGTCACGACGTTCGTGTCCGTGCTCTGGGCCGATGCCCCGCGCGCGAGCACGGCGAGCACCAGGAACCACCTGCGGCGGGGACAGCGCGCGGTCTTGACCAATGGGCCTCGGCTCATAGATCGCGAGCCCACCCTAGCGTGTTCCGACCACGCTTTTCCAGTGTCAGGCGGGAAACCCGTACAGCGATGAGAAAAATTCTCTCGAGTCGCGCCGCTGCGGCAACCTCATGCATCCCGCCATCACCGCGCAGCGACCTCTTCCAACAGCTCACCACGGCCCGGGCGGCTCGACCGGGCAGCTCCCACAGGCCCGGCCTCCGGACGAGGCACGCACCGGTCATCGATGCCGGCAACGTAAACTCAGCCGCAGGGCGTCTCGGCGCCGGCGCCACGGTCACGGATTTCACTCGCGACTGCGGGAGCGGCTCCGCTATGATGAGCACATGGCGCGATCTTCCCTGGTGGGTCAACCGGGCCGCGCGCGTTACAACAACATGAAATCGCGCTTGGCGGTCGGCGCACCGGGTGCCACGAGCAACGCATCCGGCGGTGGTTTGCTGCAGTCCGCCGTTTTTGCCCTGGACCGCCGCATCCGCGACAAGCTCGGGGTGTATGAGTACACCGTGCATCCGGAGTGCCTGTTTCGCCTCCAGCTGGTGCATGTGCAGGACCGGCTGGTGTTGGCAGACGGGACTGCGGTTGCCCCGGGAAGCCGGGCGCTGGCGCTGCACCTGTGGAATGAGCGGATCCCCCTCATGGGACCCGTCGGCCCGACCCTCGCCTGGGCGCGCAGAATCGATCGAGCAATTCATGCCTCGCTCCACGAGCTGGCCTGCTATCTCGCCGCGCAGCCTTCCCTCAGGGACGTCGCCGCGATCTGCGGCGATATGCCGGTGAGGGGTATCGTGCAGGCCAAACAGCTCGCACGCATCATGGCTCGCTACGACTTCGAAGCCGCGGTCGGTACCGCCGACCGTCGCAGTCTCATTCA
>DASQRV010000089.1:0-5900 GCA_035642735.1 Steroidobacteraceae bacterium | reverse complement strand
ACAGCTGCCACGAATACGGCATGACGTGGAAGGTCAATACTACGTTGTGGACACGGCCGAGTCCGAGCCATCATGCGGGCCAGGATTGCGGCGGCTCCGGCTGCCACACCTCGCGCGACACCAAGTTCGTGGCGCGCGGTCCGATCGCGCGACCGGGCACCACGACGACGGCGACCACGGGCACCGTCGGGACCACGGCTCCCAAGCTCAACACGGGCCCGGTCGCACGTGCACCCGTTGGCGGCTTGACGGGGAACATCCCTGGAGAGGTCCCCGCGCCCACGGCTGCAACGGCTGGGGCGGCGTTCAGCCACGCCAGCGTCGCAGGCACGGCCTGCGTCACCTGTCACAGCGCTGCCTCCGGCAATGGCAAGACACCTGCCCACATCCCGACCAAGGACGCTTGCCAGAACTGCCATACGACGCGGGCCTGGCTGCCGGTGACACGCGTCGATCACACGCAGGTGCTCGGCAGATGCGCGAGCTGTCACAACGGAACGATTGCGAGGGGCAAGTCCTCGAGCCACCTGCCGACGACCGCCGCGTGCGAAAGCTGCCATACCACCAACGCCTGGACGCCGGCGCACTTCGACCATGCCGCGGTGGCGCCGCACAGCTGCACCACCTGCCATAACGCGGTGCGCGCCATCGGCCTGCCACGGGCGCACATCCCGACTACGCAGCAATGCGACAGCTGTCATGGAACACTCGCCTGGAGCCCGGCGAAGGTCGATCACCGCACGCTCACGGCGAGCTGCGCCGGCTGCCACAACAACGTCGCTGCGGTCGGTGTGCCGCCGAACCACATGAGCACGCGGGTCGACTGCGCCAGCTGCCACAGCTATCCGGACTGGGAGGCGCTCCACTTCCGGCACACGAGCGCTGCCTATCCCGGCGATCATCGCGATCCGCTCGAGTGCACGAGCTGTCACAAATCGAACACCGATAAGGTGCCCTACGCGTCGCCCGCCGAGGCGGGCACCTGCGCCGGCTGCCATGCCAAGGACTTCAAGCCTTCAGCACACCCGAAGACGCTCAAGGGCGCGACCTATACGGCCCACGAGCTCGCGAACTGCAGCGGTGCCTGCCACGTGTACAGCGATACGACGCAATCGACAATCGCAAGGAGCCCACTTGCGCCGCATCACCGAGTGACGGATGCGACTTTCAAGCGTTGAGCGCCGGCTGCGCTGGCTCGTCATGGGTCTGCTCGCGGCGTTCGCCGCGGGCGGTGCGCTCGCGCAGATCCCTGCCGGGCCCAACCGCCTGGTGGACGTGATCCAGGTCGACGAACACGACAACCAGGTCGATGTGACCCTGGTGTTCAGTTGCTCGATGCGGTTCGTGACCAACGTCCCGGCGAACGAGGGCCGCGAGGTGCGCATACAGTTCGTGCCGCTCGCCGATTGCCGCGTGAGTCCCTTCAACCAGATCCCCGCGGAGATTCCACCGCTCTCTGGGGGCGCGAATATCGTGACGGCCGCGCGGGTGGAGTCCCTCGGCCCGGGTCAGATCACTCTCATACTCTCATTCGCAAAGAACGAACGCTTCGTCATCGCCCAGGGCATCGACCCGCGTGGCCTGCGACTGCGCCTGCTGGATCGCGCCCGCGGCAAGGTGAGGGTCCTCGGTGCGCAGGATGATTCGGCGAGCAACTTCGCGATCAATCTCGACTCGCAGCCGGCGCCCTTCGCGTCGGAGGCGATCGAAGTTGCGCACGACCGCCTCAGGGTGCCGGCGTTCGTGTCGGAAGTAGTGGTCGATGGCGTGAAGTGGTATCGATTGCGCGTGGGTCCAATCGAGCGCCGCGCGGAAGCCGAGCGGCTCTTGCAACTGGCGCTGCAGGAGTACCCGCGCGCGTGGCTCGCCATCGGCGATGACGCAGTCACGAGTGATGCAAGCGCCGCGACCGAACAGGTGTCGCTGCCGGCGGTCGAGCGCATGGGGAGCGACCCCGCGTTGCCACCCGAGCAGCTCCGACAGATGCTCGCGGATGCGCGCACGGCGATGTCCGCGCACAATTACCCGGAGGCGATAGCGCTCCTCACCACGTTGCAACGGCAACCTGAGTTCCCGGACCGTGCGCGGGCCCAGGAGCTCCTCGGTCTGGCGCGCGAGCGCTCCGGGCAGCTGGCGCACGCCAAGGCGGAATACGAAGAGTACCTGCGCCGCTACCCGCACGGTGAGGCGGCCCAACGCGTCGAGTTTCGACTCAAGACCCTGCGCGCCGCCGAGGCGAAGGCACGTACCGGACGCGAGGTCGACGCCGACTCGCAGCGCTGGCAGGTCTCGGGAGGCTTTGCTCAGATGTTCCGTTACGACGGCACACGGGTGACCAACGGGCCTTCCCCCGTTCCCACGAATCTGCCGTCCGCTGCCGACACCACCCAGGACAGCGCGATCTTCACCGACGTCGATCTTCTGGCGCGTCGGCGCGGCGAGACGTTCGACTGGCTGGGCCGATTCAGCGGGGGATACGACAAAACTTTCGTGCCCGGTGGCACCAACCTCGGCGACCCAACGCGCGTGAGCCTGGCGTCAATCGATGTGGTCGACAAACAGCTGGGGTTTTTGGCACGCGCCGGACGGCAGGTCAACAACACGGGCGCCATTCTCGGCACCTTCGATGGCGTGTTCCTCTCCTGGCAGTTCCAGCCTTCGTGGGCGATCGAAGCAGCGGCCGGCTATCCCACCGATCTCCTGACGGCGGCGCCCCAGACCGAGCGGCGCTTCGAGTCGCTCTCGCTCGTGTACGCACCCCGTAACGCGCACTGGGACTGCAACATCTTTGCAATTACTCAGGATTACGACGGTCTCAAGGACCGTCAGGCTGTCGGCTTCGAGGGGCGCATTCTCGCCTCGCGCGCCTCGCTCGTGGCGCTGGTTGACTACGATACGTTCTACCACTCGCTCAACACGGCGAGTCTGCTGGGAACGGTGCAGCTGCCGGCGCGCTGGAGCCTGAGCCTCGACGCCGAGCGGCGCAACGCGCCGGTGTTGACCACCAGCAACGCGCTCATCGGTCAGCCGGTCACAAACCTCAGCGGCCTGCAGGAGACCTTGACCCTCGACCAGATCTACCAGGCGGCACGCGATCGTACCCCGATCACCTCCAACTACAATTTCACGGCCGCCCGCCCGCTCGGCCAGCGCTTTCAGTTTACGGCGGTCGTCTCAGCCACGCAGACCGGCGCGACGCCCGCCTCGTTCGGCGTCAACGCCCAACCGGCCACCGCGATGCTGTTCAATTATCAGGCGCAGCTTTATGGCTCGAGTCTCTGGAGTAAGGGCGACTTCAACGTCCTGACGCTCACTCACGGCGACACCGAGATCGGCCGCATCGATTCCGTGAGCCTGACCAGTCGCTTGCCGGTGGGCGGCGCCTGGCGCCTCGCGCCGCGTTTTACGGTCCAGCGGCTGAGTGAGCAGAACGACAACAGCTCGCAGACCAGCTACATCCCGTCAGCGCTGCTCGACTGGCAGCGCGGCAACAAGCTGCTGCAATTCGAGGTCGGTGGCGAGCTCGGCAGCCGCGACGCTTTCCTGCAGCTGGCGAACGGGCAATTCGTGCAGACACAGAAGACGACGCGTTACTACGCGAGCGTGTCCTATCGGCTGACTTTTCAGAACTGATCTTCAGGACAAGGCCCGGACCGGCTGGCGCACTAGGCTTCGCGGGGCGCCGGGAAAGAGCAGTCCTGGGCGTTGTGCACCGCCGCAGCGGACCCGGCCGCGACCGTCGATCACCCTGCCCCGCCCGCCGACGGCCGGGTAGATCAATAAGGTGTTGCGGCCCGGCGATCGCTGCCGACACTCGCCACGGGCCCATTGATCCTGCTGGCGACCCGGGTGTTGGCGGCCAATGCCGCGAGCAGCGGTACGGTCGCGCGGGATTGATCAGTGACCCCCGACCACTACGCTGCGCCGCAGCAACAGCTCGAGAGCCAACGCCCTCACCGACCTCCGCACCGCGCGCAAGCTCGCCGCGGCAGATCCCATCGCGCTCGCCGACCGGCGTTAGCTCACGGGCGTCCCTAACACTAACAACATCCTTGCTGCACTGCGCGCTCCGGCACTTGATGTCAGATGTTGGCATCGCGGCCGTGCAAATAACCTCTCTGCACTGTGCGCTGCAGCAGGTTATGTCAGATGTTGAGGTCGCCACCGCGGCAGACAACTTCATCCTGCTGCACTGCACGCATATTGGCGTTATGTCAGATATTTGCATCGCCGGCGAGTGGCAATGAGGCCCCCGGGCGCTCACTCGAAAACCACCGGTAAATACATGTTTTTCCCCATGTTTTTGTCGTCACATGGAGACGAGCGCGTCGGCACCGGGAGACACGTTGTTGCGCTGCCGAAAATCAGCAATATGTCGCATCCCCGTCGGTGGTGTTGGTGTGACCGATGGCGTTATTTTGGTTCATCGCCGGAGTGCTGGTCGGTGTAGCGGCGAGCCGCATCGGTGCGCCGTTATGGCGCAGTGCAGCAATCCGATGGCGCAGTGCAGCAACGATGACGCGGGCCCGTGGCTCCTGGGTACGCGCCGGTGCGCTCGCCGCGAGCTTTGCGCTCGCGGTCGGGATCCTCTACTTCACGATCGGCTCGCGTCATCCGCCCGTGCATCCGGAGAAGAGCACCGCTGCCTCCCCCGGAGCAGCGGCCAGTGCACCAAGCGGTACGGACCGGACCGCGAAGTCCATGGACGCCGAGGTCGCAGGGCTCGAGACGCGACTGGCGCGCGAGGGCGGGAGACCCGCGGACTGGTCCCTGCTGGCACAGGCATACGACTTCCTCGGGCGGCCCGAGGATGCCAAGCGCGCTCGAGCCAAGGCCGGAAGTCCCGGCTCGGGGGCCGCAGCCGCGGCGCCCATGGCCGGCCCACCCGCGATGGGGACCGCGGTGGCAGGGCCGGCAGCGGGGACCGCGGTTTGGCAGATGGGGGCCAGTGCACTCACCGCCGCAGCCGCCGCGGCTGACAGTCGTCCCCCGGCGACCGGACCAGCAGGAAATGGGGCGCCCACCGGGGCGCCCGGCGCGGTGTCGGCCGCTGACCTCGAGCGGCGGGTTGCGGCGAACCCGCGCGATGCCCAGAGCTGGCTGGCGCTCGCCGATCTGCGTCGCGGCCAGCACGACTGGGCGGGTGCCCGCACCGCCTATGTGAGGCTGGTGGACCTGCGGGTCATGTCGGCGCAGTCCTGGGCGGATTATGCCGACGTCCTCGGCTCCCTCGCGGGCGGCTCGCTCCAAGGCGAGGCGGGCCGCGCGATCGACAACGCACTGGCGCTCGATGCCGCAAACCCCAAGGCGCTGTGGCTGAAGGCAAGTCAGGCGAACGAGCAGCGCCGCTTCGCCGAGGCGCTCGTGTGGTGGAAGAAGCTGCGTGCCGTACTGCCGCCCGATTCAGCGGACGTACGCATGGTCGACGCCAACATCGCCGAGGCCAGCTCACTCGCCGCGCCAGCCGCCGCTGTCCCGGCTGGGCCGGTTACCGCACCCGCAGGCAGCGCCGCGAGCGCTGAGGTATCCGGAACCGTGAGCCTCGCCACGCAGTTCGCAAACCGCGTGCAGCCCGACGCCACACTCTTTATCTACGCGAAGGCTGCCGACTCACCGGGACCACCACTGGCCGTGTTGCGCACGAAGGTGGGCAGCTGGCCGGTGAGTTTTCGGCTCGATGACTCGATGGCGATGGTTCCGTCGCGCCGCCTGTCACAGTTCGACCGTGTCGTGATCGAAGCGCGTATCTCGCGCAGCGGTCAGGCGACACCGGCCGCCGGCGATCTGTATGTCAAGAGTGAGGTGCTGCGTCCCGCGGCGGGCACCCGTCTCGCTCTCGTGATCGATCGGGAGATTGGCTGAATGCTCGTCGGGGGGCCGACAGGCATGCTGCCCGCGAA
>DASQRV010000088.1:0-12413 GCA_035642735.1 Steroidobacteraceae bacterium | reverse complement strand
TGCGCTCGCCGAGGCGCTCGTGGGCGGCGAAGGTGCCGGACTGCTTCAACAGGCAGTCGACCAGCGTCGTCTTGCCGTGGTCGACGTGCGCGATGATGGCGATGTTGCGGATCGGGCGGTTCATGGTTGGACGACCGGCGGCGGCGCCGACCGGCGGCGGTGCGGGCGCGGCCTTGCCGGGCCGTGAAAAAAAGGGTGCGCAGGGTAGCAGATTCCGGCAGCGGCCGCCTCCTCAGACCGGCCCGCGGGGCGGCGGGCGGGGTCGGCCGGTGCGGGCGGGCGCGGGCGCTCAGCTGCGGCTGATGCCGATGCGCAGCGAGGCCACCGCGATGCGCACCTCGATGAAGAAGACGACGTAGGCCGCGCTCAGGCACACCATCGCGCCGACGAACAGCAGTGCGATGACGGCGCTGAGCTCGGAGGCGAGGAAGGCATTGGCGAACAGCGTCACCACGACCAGCGCCACGAACAGCGCCGAGATCGTGGCGAGCGAGATGGCGCCGTAGATGTAGCGCGCGCGGCGCGCGAGCACGCCGAGCTCACCGTGCAGCTGCGGGCCTTCGCCCGGGTGGCCGGCGAGCTGAGTCTCGAGCACGCGGGCACGATCGACGATGCGCGACAGCCGATTGGTCAGCACGGCGAGCGTCGAGGCCACGCCGGTGAGCAGGAATACCGGCGCGATCGCTGACTGGATCAAGTGGGCGATGTCGATCACGTGGCACCGTTGGTGTTCTTGACAGCGGCACTGCCCGCGCGGGCACGGCCGGGGTGGCGCTCCTTGTACCACAAACCGCCGGCCTGGAAAGACTGGCGCGCCGCGCGCGTGGCCGCCGTGGCGCTATTGCGGCTGCCGTTCCTCTTGCTGTACGATCGTTCAACAAGGGCCATCCCCCCCGCCCGGGTGCTCCCCGATGAACGTCGCCGCGCTCCGCCGCCCCGCATACGCCGCGCCCGCCGAGACCGAGGCGCAGAGCCTCCCCGCCTGGATCTACCGCGATGCGGAGTTCTTCGAGCGCGAGCGGCAGGCGATCTTCCGCCACAGCTGGCAGGTGGTCTGCCACCTCAACGATGTACCCCGCCCCGGTGACTTTCACACCTTCGATTTTCTCGGCGAGCCGCTCGCGGTGGTGCGCACGGACGAGGGCGTGCGGGCGTTTCACAACGTCTGCCGTCACCGTGCGGCGCGGCTCCTCGATGGTCCGCGCGGCTCCTGCGGGCGCCGCATCACCTGCCCCTACCACGCCTGGACCTACGCGCTCGATGGGCGCTTGATCGGCGTGCCGCAGCGCGAAGCGTTCGCGGGACTCGACACCGCGAGGCACGGGCTCGCGACGCTCGAGCACGAAGTGTTCATGGGCTTCGTGTTCGTGCGCCTCGCGGCGGGCTTGCCGAGCGTGCGCGAGATGGCGGCCCCGTATGCGGCGGAGCTGGCCGCGTACCGCATGGAGGAACTCGTGCCCCTCGGGCGCACGAGCCTGCGGCCGCGCGCGGTGAACTGGAAGAACGTCGCCGACAACTTCTCCGACGGCCTGCACATCAACGTGGCGCACCCCGGACTCACGCGCCTGTTCGGCAGGGGCTACGGCATCGAGGCGCAGCCGTGGATCGACAAGATGTGGGGCGAGCTGCGCGATGCGTCCTCGCGCAACTGGTCCGAGCGCGCCTATCAGCGGCTGCTGCCGCAGGTGCCACACCTCCCGGCCGAGCGGCAGCGGTTGTGGACCTACTTCAAGCTCTGGCCGAACGTCGCCTTCGACATCTATCCCGACCAGGTCGATTTCATGCAGTTCGTGCCGGTGTCGCCGACCGAGACACTGGTCCGCGAGGTGGCGTACGTGCACCCGGATGCGCGCCGCGAGATGCGCGCCGCGCGCTACCTCAACTGGCGCATCAACCGGCGCGTGAGCCTCGAGGACAAGGCGCTCATCGAGCGGGTGCAGGCGGGCATGGCCTCGAGCAGCTATGTCGCCGGTCCCCTGAGCTCGGGCGAAGTGTGCCTGCGCAGCTTCGCGCGGCGCATGCGCGCGCTGATTCCCGAGAGCAGCCTGCCGCAGCCTCCGCCACGAGGCTGGAGTCATGGCTGAAGGAGCACACGACGGCGCGCGCTACGATGCGCTGATCATCGGCGGCGGTCACAACGGGCTCGTGTGCGCGGCATACCTGGCCGCGGCCGGACTCAAGGTGATTGTGCTCGAGCGCCGTGCCATAGTCGGCGGGGCGGCGGTCACCGAGGAGTTTCATCCGGGATTCCGCAATTCGGTCGCCTCCTACACCGTCTCGCTCCTGAACCCGAAGGTGATTCGCGATCTCGAGCTGGCGCGCCACGGGTTGCGCATCGTCGAGCGGCGCTGCTCCAACTTCCTGCCGACCGCGGACGGGCGCTACCTGATCACCGGCGGCGGGCGCACCGAGGCCGAGGTCGCGCGCTTTTCCGCGCGCGATGCGGCGCGGCTGCCGGACTACGGCGAGCGGCTCGACGCCATAGCGGATGTGCTGCGGGACCTGGTGCTCACCACGCCACCGAACGCCCTCGAGGGTGCATGGAGTGCAGCGCTGCCGGAGCTGGTGCGCGCGGCACGGGTCGGCGGGCGGCTGCGCCGCCTCGACATGAACCTGCGACGCGAGCTGCTGGCACTGTTCGCCATGTCGGCCGGCGACTACCTCGATAACTGGTTCGAGAGCGATCCGATCAAGGCGGCATACGGCTTCGACGGCATCGTCGGCAACTACGCCAGCCCCTACTCGCCGGGCTCCGCCTACTACCTGCTGCATCACGTGTTTGGTGAGGTCAACGGCAAGCACGGCGTCTGGGGCCACGCCATCGGCGGCATGGGCGCCATCACCCAGGCCATGGCGCGCGCGGCGCTCGAGCGCGGGGTCGAGATTCGTCTCGCAACCGCGGTCCGCGAGGTGCTGGTGGAGGGCGATCGTGCGGTGGGCGTCGTCACCGCGGCTGGCGAGACGCTGCGCGCCGCGGCCGTGATCTCCAACCTCAACCCGAAGCTCCTGTACCTCGAGCTGATCGCCCCCGCGGCGCTGCCGCCGGAGGTGCGCGAGCACATGAGCCACTGGCGCTGCGGCTCGGGGACCTTCCGCATGAACGTGGCGCTCGCGGAGCTCCCGGACTTCACCTGCCTGCCAGGCAAGACGGCCGCCGACCATCACACGGCCGGCATCATCATCGCGCCGACGCTCGCCTACATGGAGCAGGCCTACTTCGATGCGCGCACCCACGGCTGGTCGCGCCGGCCGATCGTCGAGCTGTTGATTCCCTCGACGCTCGATGACACCCTCGCGCCGCGCGGACAGCACGTCGCGAGCCTCTTCTGCCAGCACGTGGCCCCGCAGCTTCCCGACGGCAGCTCCTGGGACACTCATCGCGAGCGGGTCGCGGACCTCATGATCGACACGGTCAACGCCTACGCGCCCAACTTCAAGGCGGCAGTGCTCGGGCGCCAGATCATGAGCCCGCTCGACCTCGAGCGCACTTTCGGGCTCATCGGCGGGGACATCTCTCACGGCGCAATGAGCCTCGATCAGTTGTTCTCGGCGCGGCCGATGCTCGGCTACGGCAACTATCGCGGACCTCTCGCGGGACTCTACATGTGCAGTGCCGGCACTCACCCCGGCGGCGGGGTTACGGGCGCGCCCGGGCACAACGCGGCGCGCGAAGTGCTCACCGACTTTCGCCGCGGCCGCCTGCGACGCGTGGCCTGAATGGCGCGACCCGCACCCAAACCGCGCTTTGCGCGGCAGCCGCCGCCGGTGCGCCGTCAGGCGCTGATCGAAGCCACCATCGAATGCCTGAAGCGTTACGGCCACGACGGGCTCTCCATCCGCACCATCAGCGCGCAGGCGGGCGTGTCGGTCGGGCTCATCAACCATCATTTCCCCAACAAGAACGAGCTGGTGGCGGCGGCTTACCGCCACATCAACGCTTTGCTGATCGCAGGGATGCAGGCGGCGATAGCGCGCGCCGGGAAATCGCCCCGGGCGCGCATGCGCGCTTTTCTGGAAGCGTGGTTCTCCGCGCCGAGTCTCGACGCCGACGCCCTCGCGGTGTGGGTGGTGTTCTGGGGGCTGTACCGCCATTCGCGCCTGATCCAGCGCGTGCACCGTGAGACCTACCAGGACTACGTGAACCTGCTGCGCGGCCTGCTCGCTGAGCTGCTGCCGCCAGCCCGCGCGCCACGCAACGCCCGGGTGCGGGGCGGCGTGCGCGGCACCCCCTCGGCGCCGGTCGACCTGCGCCTCGCCGCCATCGGGCTCACCGCGCTCCTCGATGGCCTGTGGCTCGAGTGGTGCCTCGAGCCGGGCCGGTTCCGCCCGGCGGAAGCCGTGGAGCTGTGCGAGGGGTGGATCGCACAGCTCGTGCGGCGTGCCTCCGCGGCTGCCGGGACGAACGCCGCCGTCTAGCCGTTGCCGCGGCGAACGCATGGCCCACCCCGGCGAAGCTGCCAGGTCCGCCGAAACTCACCGTTCCCAACGCCCAGAGGATCGCGTAGACGAACGCGAACAACCCCGCCCCGACCAACACTCCCGGCACGAGTGCGCGTACCGCTCCCGAGCTCGTGAGCTCATCTGCCGCGCGCCGCTCGAGAGCAGCCGGCCCAGCATACACGCTGGAGCGGTCGTACCGTTGCCGGGCATGTTGTTATCTCCCTGGGCCCGTACCGGGGGACGATTATGCGGCTGGCCGCCCGGGCTTGCAGCCACTGATAATCGCCCCCACATCGTGGGGATGGCTGGGCGGAGGGCGTGTTGACGGGGAGCGGTCGGACACAGATCGTCATCGTCGGTTGCGGCTTCGGCGGCCTGTTCGCGGCGCGGGCGCTGTCGCGCACGCCAGCCGACGTGCTGGTCATCGACCGCAACAACTATCATCTGTTTCAGCCGCTGCTCTACCAGGTCGCGTCCGCGGCGCTCGCGCCGGCGGACATCGCCCAGCCGATCCGCACCATTCTGCGCTATCAACCGAACGCGCGCGTGATGCTCGCGCGGGTCGACGCGGTCGATCTCGCGGCGCGCCGCGTCATCGCCGATGGCATGGGCGTGAGCTACGACTACCTCGTGCTCGCGCCGGGCGCCGTCGACAACTACTTCGGTCACGAGGACTGGCGCGACTTCGCCCCGGGCATGAAAGCCATCGAGGAGGCGACCTTCATCCGCTCGCGCTTGCTGCGCTCGTTCGAGATCGCTGAAGTCGAGACGGATCCGGCCGAGCGTGCCGCGCACCTCACCTTCATCATCGTGGGTGGCGGGCCGACCGGAGTCGAGCTCGCCGGCGCCATCAAGGAGCTGGCGGTCGATGTGATCCCGCGCGACTACCGCGTCGTCGACACGCGCATGGCCCGCGTGATCCTCATCGAGGCCGGTGCGCGCGTGCTGCCCGCGCTCCATCCCGATTCCTCGGCACGCGCACTGCGACAGCTGCGCGCGCTGAACGTCGAGGTGCGCCTCGGCGCGCCGGTGACGCAGGTGCTCGCCGATGGCGTCGAGGTGGGCGGCGAGCGGCTGCGCAGTTACAACGTCATCTGGACCGCCGGCGTGCAGGCGGCACCGCTCACCGCCTCACTCGGCGTGCCGCTCGGACCCGCGGGCCGCGTGAAGGTGGCGCCCGACTGCTCGCTGCCCGGCCACCCCGAGGTGTTCGTCATCGGCGATGCCGCCTGGCTCATCGATGCGGCCAGCGGCGCACCGGTGCCCGGTGTATCGCAGGGCGCGCTGCAGATGGGCCGCTACGTGGCCCGCATCATCGACGCCGAGCTGCGCGGCGGGCGCAGCGCGCGCGAGCACGGTTTCCGCTACCGCGACCTTGGCTCGATGGCCACGGTCGGCAAGTCACGCGCGGTGGTCGAGCTCGGCCGCTTGCGGTTCGGGGGACTGCTTGCCTGGTTTGCGTGGATGGCGCTGCACATCACCGTGCTCATCGGCTTCCGCAACCGCCTCGCGGTGCTGTCATCCTGGATCTACAGCTATGTCTTCTTCCGCCGCGGGTCACGGCTCATCACCCGCGCCGTGCCACCGGAGGAGTCCTGATGGCGACCGCCGTGCATCCGCCACGCTCCACTGCGAGCGCCCCCGGCGAGGAGGCGCTCACGCTGCGCGGCTTCTTCGGTGTATTCCGTTACAGCCGCCGGGCCCTCGAGCTCGTCTGGAGCACCAACCGCCCCCTCACTGTCGCGATCGGTCTTCTCACACTGCTGGCGGGCATCCTGCCGGCAGCGGTCGCTTTCGTCGGCGCGCTCATCGTCGATGCGGTTTTGCACAGCGGCGGCAGCGCCGCGGACGTGCTGCGCCTGGTGGCGCTCGAAGGAGTGCTGGTCGCCGCGATCGCCGCGTCGCAACGCGGCCTGTCGTTGTGCCAGTCGCTGCTGCGCGCGCAGCTCGGGCAGCGCGTCAACGTCATGATTCTCGAGAAGGCCCTCACGCTCGAGTTGCAGCACTTCGAGGATTCGGAGTTCTACGACAAGCTGACCCGCGCGCGTCGCGAAGCGTCGACGCGGCCGCTGAGCCTCGTGACCCGCACCTTCGGCCTGGTGCAGAACGGGATCTCGCTGGCGACTTACGGAGCACTGCTTGCACACTTCTCGCCTTGGGCCGTCGCGGTGCTGCTGCTCGCCGGCGTGCCCGCATTCGTCGCGGAGGCGAAGTTCTCCGGCGATGCCTTCCGCCTGTTTCGCTGGCGCTCGCCCGAGACACGCATGCAGATCTATCTCGAGACGGTGATCGCGCGGGAAGATCACGCCAAGGAGGTGATGCTCTATCGCCTGGGTCCCCGGCTGCTCGAGCGCTACCGCGATATCTTCCGTCGCCTCTACGCGGAAGATCGCGCGCTCACGGTGCGCCGCGACCTGTGGGGCTTTGCGCTCGGCTCGATCGCGATCGCGGCGCTGTATGGCGCTTACGCGTGGATCGCAGTCAGCGCCGTGCGGCGCATCATCACCCTCGGCAAGATGACCCTGTACGTGGCGGCGTTCCGGCAGGGGCAGGCGGCGGTATCGGCCATGCTCGCCGCGGTCGGCGGGATGTACGAAGACAACCTGTATCTCTCGACCCTGTATGAGTACCTCGAGACCCCCGTGGCGCCGCCGAACGGCACGACGGTACGCGGGCCTCATCCCGAGGACGGCGTGCGCTTCGAGGACGTCAGCTTTACCTATCCCGGGGCGGAGGAACCGGCACTCGAGCACGTCACGCTGCACCTGACTCCGGGGAGCAGCCTCGCGCTCGTCGGCGAGAACGGCTCGGGCAAGACCACCTTGATCAAGCTGCTGACGCGGCTATACGCGCCCACATCCGGACGTATCCGGCTCGATGGCCGGGACCTTGCCGAGTGGGAGGAGGGCGCGCTGCGCGAGCGCATCGGTGTCATCTTCCAGGATTTTGCGCGCTACCAGATGCTCGTCGGGGAGAACGTCGGCGCGGGGGATGAGCGCTTCTTCGAGGACGAGGAGCGCTGGCGCGAGGCCGCGGCCAAGGGCCAGGCGGGCGAGTTCATCGCCGAGCTGCCGGCCGGCTACCACACGCAGCTCGGCAAATGGTTCCGCGATGGCCGCGAGCTCTCCGGCGGCCAATGGCAGAAGATCGCGCTGTCGCGCGCTTTCATGCGCACCCGGGCCGATATCCTCGTGCTCGATGAGCCCACCGCCGCGATGGATGCACAGGCGGAGGCCGAGGTGTTCGAGCATTTCCGCCAGCTCGCCCACGATCGCATCACGATTCTCATCTCGCACCGCTTCTCCACGGTGCGCGTGGCGGACCAGATCGTTGTGCTCAATCGCGGCCGCATCGTCGAGCGCGGCAGCCACGAGGAGCTGATGCGGCTCAACGGGCGCTACGCGCACCTCTTTACGCTGCAGGCGCGCGGCTATCGATGATGCTGCACAGCTCACCTCGTCAGCCGAGCACTCCGTAGGGAGCTCGGCGCACGGGCTATCGATGACTACGGGCTATCACTGAGGCTGAGTCTTCTCCTGGGACTGCAGGTCAGCCTTCATGCCCCGCACATCGAGCGGACGGATCTCATCGATAGGGCATTGCCACCTGCCACCGGGGCCGCCGTTAACGGTGATCGAATCGAGCCCCGCGTACACCGTGTAGTTGGTCGAGGTGAGGCCGATCGGGCCGGTGGCGAAGCGCACATCGCACGGCCCGGACACCTTCAGAAGGTAAGCCTCGTTGGGTCTCGTGTACACCAACAGGCGGTCTTTGCCGAGCGGCTCCCAGCTGTCGAAGCGACCCAGCCAGGTGAAAGATTTGACCGGCCGACCGGCGTAGGCGCTGTAGCGCGCGAGCGCCCGCTCCTGCGCCGTCGCCGGTGCCGCCGTGCCGGCGCCTGCACCCTGCGCGCCGGGGGTCTCGGCAGCCGGCCTGTTGCTGGCGCAGGCGGCGAGCAGGCTCAGCAATGCTGCCGTGCCGAGTGAGTTGAGTGTGTGAGTCATGGTGCGCGCGCGGGGTTCCTGACCTGACAGAACGCACGTGTGTGCGGCGTTTAGCGCGCCGCCGGCGGCACCGCCGCGTCCCCGCCGCCGCTCAGCAGCGCCACCGGAAAGCGCGCCAGCGCCTGCGCGGCGGGGATGGCGAACCCCTCGCCGTGGCTCACCGTCTCCAGCTCGGCGCCATCGAGCACATTGCGCCATGGTCCTCGTGAGCCCGCGCCCGGCGGCAACTCGATGAGTGTGTTCTCCCACACGCCGCTGCCGAGCGGCAGTCGTGCCGGATCGCCGAGCAACCGCCGGTACAGCCGCGGCGCGATGACCACCGCCGTGCGCCGCGCACAGCGCCGTGCGAAGGCACACAGGTAGTGCGCACGGCTGCCGTGCACGTGCAGGCGCCGGTAGTCGCCGTCGCTGAAAAGCTGGGGCTGCGCACGGCGCAGTTGCAGCGCTCGCCAGGTGAGCAGCAGCTTGCAGCGCCCGTCCTCCAGGCGCCCGAGCAACTCCTCGAGCGGCACGCGGGCGGCTTCGCGGGCGAGCTGCGCCAGCAGCTCGTCGCGCTGGCGGTAGTCGACCGGCCGGCGGTTGTCGGGGTCCACCAGCGAAAAGTCCCACAGCTCGTTGCCCTGGTAGATGTCGGGCACGCCCGGCGCCGTCAGCTTGCAGAGCGTCTGCGACAGGCTGTTGAGGAGCCCGAAGCGCGCGACCGGCCGCCAGAACGCGAGGAAGTCGGCCAGAAACAGGTTGTTGTCGCGCGGCTCGAGCGCATTATGAACGAACTGCAGCAGCGCATCCTCGTAAGCCACCCCGGTCTCGGTCCAGCTGGTGTGCACCTTCGCTTCGCGCACCGCCTTGATCATGTAGGCCTCGATGCGCGCGCGGTATTCCGCCATCCCCGCCGCATCCGGCTCGAGGAGCGGCCAGCTGCCGATCAGCGTCTGGTAGAAGTGGTACTCGTCGTTGCTGTCCGGCGCCGGCGCGCCGTCGACCTCATGCTTGCGGGTGCGGTTGATCCGCATCCAGCGCCGCACGGCATCCCGCCACGGGGTGGTCATTTCCGAGAGCACCGCGAGGCGAGCGCGCACGTCCTCGGAGCGCTTGGTGTCGTGCGTCGAGGTGGCGAGCATCTCGTGCGGCCAGTGCCGCACCCGGTACTCGGCATCGGCGTGGAAGGCGCGCACGCCGCTGCCGCCGTAGATGCCCGGCTCGCCGCCGACCTCGTTCAGCGCCAGCAGCAGGTTGTAGCGGTACAGCGCCGTATCCTCGATGCCCTTGGCGGTGATCGGCGCGGTGATCTGCTGGAACTTCATGACGAAGGCGCGGTGTGCGCGCAGCTGCGCGTCGCTCGCGTACGGCAGCTCCAGCAGCAGTGCCGCGCGCACGAAGTCGAACACCGGCGCCTCGCTCGCGGCGCGTCGCCGCCGCGCGGCGGCGATGGCCCACTCGATGTAGCGGCGATCGTTGTCGGCGACGGTGTCGGCGATGTAGGTGCGATAGACCGGGAAGCACGCGATCACCTCGGCGAGGGCGTGCCGCAGGTTGTTGAAGGTGAAATCGCGCGTGCTGCGGTCGGAGCGTGCGATACGGGCCAGCTGGTTGGTGGCGACGTTGAGCTCGGAGGCGAGCGAGCGGCGCAGTATGAGCTGTTGACATTGATAGGCGACGTCGCGCGCATCGAGCGACTCACCGGTGAGCGTGCGATATACCTTTTCCATGCGCGTGCGCGTCGCCGCATCGATCAACATGCGGTTGACGACGTTGGCGAAGTGGTAGCCGGTCTCACCGTGCACCGGCCAGTCATCCGGCAGGTGCTCGAATGACAGACTGATCTTCTCGACCACGAGGTAGAGCGAGCGCGGCCAGTCGTTGCCGGTGAGCTCGCGGATGCGGTGCTGCAGCCGGCGCAGGTACCCCGTCGGATCGTACAGGCCGTCGATGTGATCGACGCGCAGGCCGTCGATCTTGCCCGCGCCGATCAGCTGCAGCACCAGGCGGTGCGTGACCTCGAATACCGCCTCGTTCTCGACCCGCAGCGCGGCGAGATCGTTGACGTCGAAGAAGCGCCGATAGTTGATGTCCTCGGAAGCGACGCGCCAGTAGGCGAGGTGGAAGGCCTGCAGCTCGAGCAGCTCGTGCAACGCATCGAAGCTGGCGGGCGCGCCCGAGGTGCCGGTGAAGCTGCGCACCGCGACATCGAGTGCCGTGGCGACGGCACTGTCGCCCGCGGCGAGCACGGCGAGACGCCGTTTGTGCAGCTCCTTCTCGCGGCTGCGCTCGGCCACCTGCTCGGCGGTCGGCGTGCGCCGCTCGGGCAGCGCGGCCAGCGCCCGGCGGATGTTCTCCAGCTCGCTGCTCGAAACCAGCGTCGCGACGCGGTCGAGGATGCGCGGGTAGGTGCGCGGGTCGAGGGGGAAGCGGTGCGGACCGTAGAACACCGCGAACGAGCCCGAGTCGCGCTCGAACCGCAGCTCGAGCTCGCCGCGCTCGAGCACCGTCGCATACGGGTCGGCGAGCACCGGCACCAGTACCTTGTGTGCACGATCCGGGTTGGGGGGTGCCCAGTCGAGGTCGAAGAACGCCGCGTACACCGAGGACTCGCCGTTCTCGAGCAGGTCCATCCACCAGTCGTTGCCGGTGCCGAGAATGCCGACGTGGTTGGGGACAATGTCGACGATGTGACCCATGTCGTGGGCGCGCAGCGCAGCGACGAAGCGCTCGAAGTCCTCCTGCTCGCCGATCTCGGGATTGAAGGAGTTGTGATCGACCACGTCGTAGCCGTGCGCGCTGCCAGTGCGGGCGCGGAAGTAGGGCGAGCAGTACAGGTGACTCACACCGAGCGCCGCAAGGTAGGGCACGATCGCGGTGGCATCGCGGAAGGTAAAGCCGGCGTTGAGCTGCAGCCGGTAGGTGGCGCGCGGAATGACCGGACCCTCGCCGGCCGCGGCCGCCGCGCCGCCCCGCCGCCGCGGAGCATGCGGCCGCTCAGCCGGCGTCACGGCGCCGCTCCAGCAGCCACAGCACGCTCCACGGCGCAAGCTCGTTGCGGGCCAGTGTCGCCCGCACGCCCGGATGGGTGGCGAAGATCACGCGACCCGCCGCGCGTGCCGGCAGAGGCGCCGGCGCCGCGCCGAGGTTGGCGATGAGATGCAGCGTCCGCTCGCGCGTCGCCCAGTCGACCGCAAATGCGGCCCCCCCCGGCGGATGCGTGCAGCGACCGGGACCGAGGTGCGGCAGCAGCGGCACGATGTCGCGCCGCCGGACAGCGAGCAGCCGGCGGTAGTGGGTGAGCCAGCGCGCGTGCGGGTCCTGCCGCAGCAAGCTCCAGTCGAGCCGCGCCGCAGCCCAGGTCGTCACCGCGCCCGGGTCGGGACTGCCGGGAGCTTCGCGCGCGCGCTGCGCGCGCACCTGCGCGGCGAGCGGCGGCTCGAAATCGCAGAACCACGGGAAGGGCTCGGGGGCGGCCCACTCCTCGCCCATGAACAGCAGCGGTGGCTGCGGCGCGAGCAGCACCAGCGCGGTAGCGGCGCGCAGCGCCGCGGCATCGTGCACCAGCTGTGTCAGGCGCTCGCCGCGGGAGCGATTGCCCACCTGGTCGTGGTTCTGCAGGAAGTCGATGAAGGCGGAGGGTGGCAGATGTGCACTGCGCTCGCCGCGGCGCGCGCCGCCGAAACGCGAGCGCTCGCCCTGGTAGGCAAAGCCCTGCGCCAGGGCGCGGCACAGCAGCTCGTGCGGGCGCTCGCTGTAGTCGCTGTAGTACCCCTGCGACTCGCCGGTGAGCAGCACGTGCAGGCAGTGGTGCACGTCATCGTTCCACTGCGCATCGCAGGTGTCCGGTGCGCCCTCGGGGCCGAGGAGCGCGGCGGCGTTGTGCAGATTCTCGAGCGTCAGGTAAATGACGCGCCCGCTTCCTGCACCGCTGCGCGCGGCCACGGCGAGCTCCCTGACGATATGCGGCTCGCTGCCGTCGTGGACCGC
>DASQRV010000087.1:0-6273 GCA_035642735.1 Steroidobacteraceae bacterium | reverse complement strand
GATATCCGCACTGACCGCCGCGATATCGCCCACGACCAAACGGACCTCCGTGCTGACCGCCGCGACCTCATGAGCGACCAGGCCGCAGCGCAGGGCAAACCGACCACGGCCCCAGCGACGACTACGGCCCCAGCGACGGTCGCGCGCAGTGGGCAGCCGGGGTCGGCTGTGCCCGTGACCCAGCCGTCCGGCCGCTCTACACAGACGCCGGGCAGCTCCGCGCAGGCGGACATTGACGCCGACCGGCGTGACATCGCGCACGACCGGGCGGACATCCGTGCCGACCGCGCCGACATGTACCGCGACGGCCGCGATATGCGGGCCAATCAGGCCGACCTGCGGCACGAGTACGCGGAGCAGCGCGCCGGGGAAAACGAGCAGGCGGACATCTCTCGTGACCAGGCGAAGATCCGCAATGACCGCACGGACATGCAGCGGGATCGGGCGGACATTCGTTCGGACACGCAGGACATCCGCAAAGATCGCGCGGACCTGCGCGCGGACGAGAGCGACCTGCGGAACAATCACTCTGCCTCGGCGGCACGCGTCGCCCGCAACGGCGGTCCGTCGTCGCTCGGCACCGAGCGAGTGACGGCCGCGACGACACGTAGCGGTGTGGGGACGGCGAGCGCGCAGGCTGCAGTCAACGCACAGGGCACAAACAGTGCCCAGCGTACCCACATGACGCAGCCAGCCACCAAGCCGCAGGGGCTCACGCCCACCGTGATGGCCAACAATGCGGACGAGAGCAAGAAACCGCCTTCGACGAAGGCCGTGCACCAGGCCTGGTACCACTGGTTCTGGTAATCGGCGGTCAGGGGATCGGGTCTGCACGGAGCCGACGGGCTCCGTGCAGACTCACCTTGTTGGATGTAGCGAGTCGGGTTCGCGTAAGTGTCGGTCTCAGGCCGCGCTGTCGTTCCCTTCGGGGTGACCCTCGATAATCTCGGCAAGCGCTCGACAGGCGTCGGTGACGGTGAAGATCCCTACCAGCTTGTCATTCTTGGTCACGATGGCCGATCCAATGTGGTGCTCCGCCATCGTGCGTGCGACCGCTGCTACGGGCGTTGACGCCTGCACGACACACGGCTTGTCGATATAGGCGTCATGAACCCTGAGCTCCCACTCATCTGGATTGCCGCAATCAGGTCCCAGCACGAGCTTGATGTCGCGATCCGTCACCATGCCGACGATGTCCCTACCGAAGGTGACCGGTAAGTGGCGAAAGTTGCCCTCGCGCATCATCTTCCGAGCCTCGGCGAGCGGCGCATCGATATCGACCGAGTACGGAAATGGCGTCATAAACGCGATGACTTGTGGATTGCGCTTCATCGAACGCCTCAATCTGGTAACGCCTTTACGGCTCGCGTAACCGCACGAGCATCCTTGGCAGCTGGGGCCAGTATCCGCGCTGGTACGGGCCGGCGGAATGCGCATTGATACCTAAACGGGTGCGTCGCGCGTGATCTCGTCGCGGCCGTCGATCAGGGCATTAGGGGCCGCTGCGAGGGCCCCTCCTAAATAAAAAGACGCGAGCCAGACGGGGGAGATCGGCTCGCGTCAGCGACGGCTTAGGAATGGCGTCCGATGCACCAATCTTGCACTAGCCACGGGCAGGCGTTTCCTTCACTGGATTCTTCCCGAAGCTGAGCCTTCGAGGTTTTCGTCCTGCCCGACGCGGTTTGAGGCTAACAGCCGGATGTGAGGCCTGCCGCATCAAACTAAACATAATGGTCATACTTTGAACGGACTTTAACGGACACGAACGGACGGCCGCGTCGGTGGATGCTCGATCGACGACTTTCAGCCGCGCAGGCGCAGCCCCTTTGGATCGTAGAGCGGCTCGAGGCGCACCGTGGCTTGGCGCATCTCACCCAGGATGTCGATCTCGAAACGCGCTCCCTCGCGCGCGAGGGCGGCCGGCACATAACCCGCCGCGAGGCTCTTGCCGACGCAGTGTCCGTAGGCGCCCGAGGTCACATAGCCGACCGCAGCGCCCTCCTGCATGATCGATTCGTAGCCGACGACCTCGGCGTCGGCATCGGCCACTTCCATGACGACGAAGCGCCGGCGCGGACCCGCGGCGCGCTCGGCAATTGCGGCGGCGCGCCCGGTGAAATCCGGCTTGTTGAAATCGATGTAGCGCTCGAGCCCGGTTTCGCCCGGGGTATAGTCGGGCCGGAAGTCCTTGTTGAAGGAGCCATACGCCTTCTCGAGCCGGAGCGAGGAGAGCGCGCGGCCGCCGAAGTGAATCAGTCCGAGCCCGGCTCCGGCGTCGCGCAGCTCATCGTAGAGCGTTGCGAAGTAGTCCGGGGTCGTCCACATCTCGTAGCCGAGCTCGCCCGTGAAGCCGGCGCGCGTGAGGATCACGGGCGCGAACCCCACCGCCGTCTCTGCGACCTGGAACAACCTGAAAGCCTGAGCGGACAGGTCGATGCGCGTGAGGCGTTGCAGCAGCTCCCGGGAACGCGGCCCTGCGAGCGAAACTCCGCAAAGGGTGGAAGCCGCCGAGCGCACGCACGCATCCGGTGGCGGCTCCGTGAGCCGGAACCAGCGCAGGTGGAACTCCTCGGCGAACCCCGAGCCCACGATCAGGAAGCGGTCCTCGGCAAGGCAGGCGATCGACAGATCGCCGACGATACGCCCGGCCGGATTGAGCATCGGGGCGAGGCCGAGGCGTCCCGGCTGCGGAATGCGGCACGCAAAGACGCGATCGAGCCACGCACGCGCGCCGGGCCCCGTGACCTCGTATTTCCCATAGTTGGTCGTTTCGTAGATGCCCACGCCGCCACGCACTCCCTGGCACTCGGCACGCACGATGGGGAAGGCCTCCGAGCGACGATAGGTCGGCGTCTCTGTCGGTGCCATGCCGGTGGGGGCAAACCAGAGCGCGTTCTCGAGCGCGAAGTTCGCGCCCATGACCGCGCCGGCTGCGATCAAACGCTCGTAGATCGGCGAGCGGCGCACGGGACGCGCGGCCGGCAGCTCTTCGTTGGGGTAGGCGAGGCGGAAGCGGCGCGAATAATTCTCCGGGACCTTGAGCGCGGTGTATTTCGGGGTGGCGAAGGCACCAAAGCGCGCCACGTCCATCGAGAGAATGTCCTGGCCCGGGTCGTTCTCAGCCATCCAGCGCGAGAGCACGAGCCCGATGCCACCTCCCTGACTGAAGCCGGCCATGACGGCACAGGCCACCCAGTAGTTGCGCACGCCCCGAACGGGTCCGACCAGGGGATTGCCATCCGGGGCGAAGGTGAAGGGGCCATTCACTGCCTTGCGGATACCGGCGCGCCCGAGCGCCGGGAAATGCCGGAATCCCACTTCGAAGTACGGTGCGAGCCGCTCGAAATCCTCGGACAACAGCTGCATCGTGAAGTCATCCGGGGTCTTCACCGGCGCCCACACCACCCCGTGCGGCTCGTAGGTGCCGATGAGCGCGCCGCTCCGCTCCTGGCGCATGTAGATCTCGCCGGCGTAGTCGGTGGTGTTGACGATCTCGCGCGGGAGCCCGGCGAGCTCGGGAAGGTCCTCGGTGATCAGGTAGTGATGCTCCATCGCGAGCACGGGCAGCTCGATCCCCACCATGTGGCCGACCTCGCGCGCCCACAGACCCGCGCAGTTGACCACGTGCTCGGCGCGCACCGTGCCCTTATCGGTGTGGACCTCCCAGCCATCGTGCCGCGGCGTCAATGCGCTCACCCCGGTGAAGCGTTCCACGCCCGCCCCGAGCTGCTGCGCGGCCTTGACGTAGGCATGTGTGGTACCGGAAGGGTCGCAGTGACCGCCATCCGCACGCCACAGGGCACCGATGAAGTGGCTCGTGTCGATCAGCGGGTTGAGGCGCTGCGCTTCAGCGAGCGAGATCATCTCAGTCTCCATCCCGAGGTAGCGGGCCCGGGAGCAGATGAGCTTCAGGCTGTCGAGCTCGCCGGAGGTCGCGGCCAGCATGAGTCCGCCATTCGGGTGGAGCCCGCAGGACTGGCCGGAGAGCTGCTCGATCTCGCGATACAGGTCGATGGTGTATTTCTGCAGGCGCGAGATGTTCGCTTCGCCGTTGAAGGTGTGCATGCCCCCGGCGGCATGCCAGGTGGAGCCCGAGGTGAGCTCGCTCCGCTCCAGCAGCAGCACGTCACGCCAGCCGATTTTTGCCAGGTGATACAGCACACTGGCACCGACGACGCCGCCGCCGATGATTACGGCTCGCGCGGAATCCTTCATTGGGCCAATTCTCCGTACAGGGTCGCAACGGTAACACCGGTCCGCGATGCAATGCCGAAGGGGCCGGAGGTCGCGGTCAGCCACTCGCGGAAGTGCCGCGCGGTGGTGGCGGGGGTGAGGAGGAGCCAGCCGGCGGGCAGCGCCGCGAGCGTCACGGCCACCTGCGCCATGTGGGTCGAGGCGACGCTGCCACTCGCGAAGGCCTCGTCCTGCAGGTCCAGGCGGCAGCCCCGGGCGAGCACTTCGCGCACTGCGGGTCCTGCAAGGTAGAGTGCGGCGAACGCGGAGGACAGGTCGACCGCCGCAGCGCACCCGGCGCCGGCGTCCCGCCAGAGCGAAAGTGCCGCGCCCGGCGGGCCGGGTGCCGTGAGCACCAGCCAGCGCTCGGGGCGCGTGCAGAGCACCACCCTCTCACGCGCCCTCGCCATGCGGCCGAACTCCGGTAAGGTGAGTCCGCGACGCGCGCCGAGCGCCCTGAGAACGTGGGTGCGATCGCGCAGCGCCGCGAGCTCGATGATGTCAGCGGGGAGCGATCCGCAGGTGAGGCCGGCGGGCGCGCCGGGTGCTGCGGCGGTATCAGGCACGGACACGCGTGTTCTCGGGGTCGAGCATGTGAGGGCTGAGTATCTGGACCTCGGTCGCCTCGTCGTGCACTGGCGAGCGGGCGAGCAGTCTCGCACCCAGCCGCTGGCGGCCGCCGCGGAGCAGCGCCAGTCCTACCCAGCCTTCGAACTCGACCGAGGGCGTAGCGGAGGTCAGGTAGCCGAGGCTCTCATTGCGTGCTTCGGGCGCGACGAGTTGGCTGCCGCTGCGCAGTCGCTGTGCGCGGTCGCTCGGGCGCACGCCGACCAGCTGCAGCCGCTCGGGGCCCGCGAGCGCTGCGCGCCGGGCGAGTGTCCGGCCGATGAAGTCGCCTTGTTTCTTGAGCAGGCGCGAAAGGCCGAGATCATCCGCCGTGGTGTTACCGTTGAGCTCGGCGGTCGTCACATGCCCTTTCTCGATGCGCAACGTGTTGAGTGCGTCGAGACCATAGGGGCGCATGTCGAACCGTGCCCCGGACTCGAGCAGGGCGCCCCAGACGCTGAGCGCGTGGGCTGCAGGGACCGCGATTTCGTAGGCCAGCTCGCCGGAGAAAGAGATCCGGAACACCCGCCCGGGCACGCCCGCGACCTTCGCCTCGGCGGCCGCCATGAACGGGAAGGCTTCATTGGAGAGGTCGAGCCCCGTCAGGAGCGGCGCCACCACCTCGCGCGACCGCGGTCCCGCCACGGCGAACTGCGCCCATTGATCGGCGACGTCGGTGAGGATGACATCGAGCGGAGCAGACGCCGTCTGCAGGTGAAACTCCAGGTGCTCGAGCACTGCCACGCTGTTGGCAGTCGTGGTGGTGATGAGGAAGTGCTGGGGCGCCAGGCGCGAGGTGGTGCCGTCATCGAGCAGCATGCCGTCCTCACGCAGCATGATGCCGTAGCGCGCCCGGCCGATGGCGAGTGTGGAGAAGGTGTTGGCGTAGACAAAATCCAGGAAGCGCGCGGCATCGGCCCCCTGCACGTCGATCTTGCCGAGCGTCGAGACATCGGTGATGCCGACCCGCTTGCGCACCGCGTTTGCCTCATCGAGCACCGCCGCCCAGCCGGTCTCGCGCGAGTAGACGAGTGGCCGCTGCCACAGCCCGGTCGAGACGAAGGTGGCGCCGGCGGAGGCGTGCCAGTCATTGAGCGGCAGCAAGCGCCGCGGCCGGAAGTGCTCGCGCACCTCAGCGCCGGCGAGTGCGGCGAAGGGCACCGGCTGCGCAAACGGCCGGGCTCTGAGCGAGCCGACCTCGGAGAGCGCAACACCGCGCGCCGCGGCGAGGAGGGCGCTTCCCACGAGCCCGCCGATGCGACCCTGATCGGTGGCCATGCCGAAGGTCGTGTAGCGCTTCATGTGCTCGAGATGCTCGTAGCCCTCGCGCGACGCGAGGCGCACGTCATCCGCGGTCACATCGTTCTGCAGATCGACGAACGCCTTACCGGGCGCGCGCACTTCCCACAGCGCGGCAAGCGGCGTGATCTCCGT
>DASQRV010000086.1:0-3810 GCA_035642735.1 Steroidobacteraceae bacterium | reverse complement strand
CGTCTGGTGTGTAACCGGCGTCGAGCTCGCCGCGCCGCGGCTCTCGCACCGTGAGCCACACGATCAACGCCAACACCACGCCGGGGATGCCGAGCACGAGGAACGCCGCGCGCCAGCCACCGCGCTCGGCGGCCGTGCCCGCCACCGAGGAGCCGAGCCACGCACCCAGGCAGGCCCCGAGGGCGAAGACCGTGAGTGCCATCGGCCGGCGTGCCGGAGGAAACTTGTCGGCGAGGATCGAGGTGGAGGGCGGAGTGCCGCCGGCCTCACCGATTCCGACGCCAAAGCGCGAGAGGGTGAGCTGCAGGGTGTTGTGGGCCAGCCCGCCGAGCGCCGTCATCGCAGACCACGCCGCGAGCGACACCGCGAGGATGTTGCGGCGATTGGCGCGGTCCGCGAGCGCCGCGACCGGGATGCCCACCGTCACGTAGAACAGCGCGAGCGCACCACCGGTGAGGAAGGCCATACCCGCGTCGCTCAGGCGCAGTTCCGCGCGGATCGGCTCAATGAGCGTCGAGATCGAGAAGCGGTCGGCGATGTTGAGGGCATAGACGAGTGTCAGCACGCCGAGCACGTACCAGCGATCGGGCGCCGCCGCCGCAGCCGGCAAGGTCGTACGGAGAGGTGCCGCAACCGTCCGTGGCGCACTCATCGTGGGCCGCGGGGGACTCGTGCGCAGCGATTCGCGGACATCTGAGCCAGGCGTATGGCGCTCGGACGCATAACGACCGGGATCATAGCAACCCCGACACTTACACGGCATGCCGCGCGCCGCCGCCGTCGGACGGGCGATGTTATCGGTAGAAGTAAGGATCGAGCACACTCACCTCGGTAATCCGTGTCACCGGCAATCGGCTGCGGTTCGCTGCCCGGCGAATGGCCTCGGGCGATGGTCCATCCCAGACGCAGAAGGTGCGGGTTTTGTCCGCGCTGACGTAAGAGTGCACCCAGGTCACCTGCTCCGCCAGATTGTTCTGCACCACCGCGCGGACGCTGGTGGCGCCGACTTCATCCACCGGAATCCGCAGTCCCCCGGGAAACTCTCTCTCGATGATATAGCGTGGCATACGTCCTCGCGAGCCGGGTGGACTGTCCGAACGATAGCGTTCCTGCGGCCCGCGTACTTGGGGCAAGCTACCCACATTAGTCGCCGCGCCTGCCCAGATCAGGCCCCCCGTACCCAATTGCCGCGCCTTATCCGATACTCCTCGCGTGGACCTCCTGGAACGCCACACCCAGCTCGAGGATCTTGCGCAACACCTGCGCGCGGCGGCTGCGGGAACCGGCAAGATCGCGTTTGTGAGCGGCGAAGCCGGTGCCGGCAAGAGTGCGGTGGTCGAGATGTTTGCACAGCAGGCACCGCGTGGCACACGCCTGCTCTGGGGTCACTGCGACGCCCTGCAGACCTCACGGGTACTCGGACCCGTCCATGAGGTGGCGAGCGGTTTATCCGTGCCGCAGTCGTCGAGCACCGTAAGCAGTTCGCGCGAGGCGCTGTTCGGTCAGCTGCTCGAGCGGCTGTCGCCGCCCCACCCCGTCAGCCTGGTGGTACTCGAAGACATCCACTGGGCCGATGAGGCAACACTCGACTTCGTACGCTTCCTCGGCCGGCGAATTCAGCGCACGCGCTGCCTGTTGATCGCGACTCACCGTGACGACGAGCTGCCCGCAACCCACCCACTGCGCGCGGTGCTGGGTGAGCTCATCGGACAGCATGCCGCGCGGCTGCGCATACCGGCGCTGTCGCTCGCCGCCGTTGAGCAGCTGGCGCGCGGCACGCGCCACGACGCGCGGCATATCCATCAGGTGACCGAGGGCAATGCGTTCTTCGTCCGTGAGCTGCTGTCGGCTCAGCCGGGCACCGTCCCGGAGACGGTGCGCGATGCGGTGCTGGCGCGCCTCATGGCGTGCTCGCCCGCAGCGCGCGCACTCACCGAGCTCGTGTCGCTGCTGCCTGGCAAGACGCCGTCGTGGCTCCCAGGTACGCTGCTCGGTGATATCGGCACAGCGGCCGACGAAGCCGTCGCACGCGGTCTGCTGCGCGACTACGAGGACGCGCTCGGTTTCCGCCATGAGCTCGGGCGACTGGCAGTTGAGGGTGCGGTACCGCGGGCACGTGCCCGCGAGCTGCACGGGGCCATCCTGCGCGCGCTCGCCGCGCATGACGCCGATCTGTCGCAGCTCGTACACCACGCCTCGCATGCACAGGACATGCCGGCGCTGCTGCAGTACGCGCCGCAGGCCGCCGAACGTGCCGCGCTCGCCGGTGCGCATCGCGAGGCCGTCGCTCACCTGGCAACGGCGCTGCGCCATGCCGACTCGTTGACCGCGTCCGAGCGCGCCCAGCTGCTCGAGCGCCATGCGCTCGGATGCAACATGACCAACGAGGTTGCGACCGCCATTGCCTCGGCACACAGGGCGCTGGCGCTGTGGAAAGAGCTGGGCGATGTCACGGCACAGGCACGCGTGCAGCTGTTGCTGGCGCAGCAGTACTGGAAGGCGGGTCAGAAGTGTCTGGTGGACCAGCACGTGAACCGGGCCATCGAGTTGCTCGAGACGCTGCCGCCGTCAGCCGAGCTCGCCATGGCCTACAGCAACCGCTCGCGCTTCGCGATGACCGGCCACCGTTGCGAGGAGGCCGTGCGATACGGCGAGCGCGCACTGGAGCTTGCCGAGCGTTTCGCCGACCACAGCGTGCGTGCCCACGCGCTCACCAACATCGGCGCCGCGCTCCTCAGCGCCGGTGACCCGGCGGCACTGGAGAAACTCGAGCGTGGCCTCGCGGTCGCGCTGGAGCACAACCTGTCCGAGCACGCCGGACGCGCCTACGCCAACTTAGTGGAACTCGCGGTCTCGCAACGCCGGCCCGAGCTCGCCGAGCGCTATCTCACCACCAGCGTCGACTACTGCGAGACGCACGAAGTGCAGGATTGCCTTTCCTACAACCGGGCGTACGGAGCTTATTTCGAGCTCAACAGCGGCCACTGGGACGAGGCTGCGCGGATGGCGACCGAGCTCATCGAGTATCACGCGCTCGCCGCGGCGCAGCGCATTCCGGCGCTCGCCGTGCTGGCCGTCGTACGTTCACGCCGTGGAGATCCAGGCGTGGATGCGCTGCTGGATGAGGCCTTGCAGCTCGCAGCACCCACGTGTGAGATCGCGCGCATCGGTCCTGTCGCCGCAGCGCGTGCGGAACTCGCCTGGTATCGGGGCGACCGCGATTCTGTGGCGCGCGAGGCGGCGATCGGGCTCGGCGCGGCTCGCGGATGTGGTGATGTCTGGATCTACGGCGAGCTCGTCTGGTGGGCCACCCGCGCCGACCCCGAATTCAAGCCGCCGGCACCGCTTGCCGAGCCCTACGAGCTGATGATCGCGGGCGATTGGGACCGCGCGGCCAGGATCTGGAAGCAGCTGGCAATGCCGTACGAGCGCGCGCTCTCCCTGGCGCAGGGGCCGGAAGCCGCCCTACGCGAGTCGCTCGCGATACTCGAGACGCTCGGCGCGGGTCCTCTCGCCGCCATCGTGCGCCAGCGCCTGCGCGAGCTCGGGGTACACAGCATTCCGCGCGGGCCGCGGGCCTCCACGCGTGCCAATCCCGCTGGCCTCACGGCGCGCGAAATCCAGGTGCTGAGACTGTTGGTCCAGGGTCACACCAACAGCGAGCTCGCCGACCGACTGCACGTTGCAACCAAGACCGTCGATCACCACATGTCCTCCATCCTCGCCAAGCTCGAAGTACGCTCGCGTACCGAGGCCGTGTCAGCGGCCTTTGGGCTCGGCATCTGCACGGCGGCGGACGGAACCGGCGGG
>DASQRV010000085.1:0-4290 GCA_035642735.1 Steroidobacteraceae bacterium | reverse complement strand
GAGCGCGACATTGCTGGCCGAGGTCATGCAGGAGGTCGGCGTGCCGCCCGGGGTGTTCAATCTCGTGCACGGCTTCGGCCCGGGCTCCGCGGGCGAGGCGCTGGTGCGCCACCCGGATGTGAATGCCATTGCCTTCACCGGAGAGTCGGCCACCGGCACGGCAATCATGAAGAGCGCCGCCGACTCGGTGAAGGCACTGTCCTTCGAGCTCGGCGGCAAGAACGCCGCGCTGGTCTTCGCGGATGCAGACTTCGATGCGGCGCTCGCCGGGACGATGCGCTCGGTGTTCTCGAACTGCGGCCAGGTGTGCCTGTGCTCCGAGCGGGTGTACGTCGAGCGGCCGCTCTTCGAGCGCTTCCTCGAAGCACTCGCCGCACGCGCGCGGGCACTGAAGATCGGCGGTCCCTACGACGCGGCCGATATGGGACCGCTCATCTCGCGCAACCATCGCGACAAGGTGCTCTCCTACTATCGCCTCGCGCGCACCGAGCGCGGCGAGATCGTCTGCGGCGGCGGCGTGCCCGCCTTCGGCGACGAGCGTGACGGCGGTGCCTTCATCGAGCCTACGATCATCCGCGGACTCGCCGAGGATGCGCGCTGCGTGAAGGAGGAGATCTTCGGCCCGGTGTGCCACGTCGCGCCGTTCGACTCCGAGGAGGAGGCGGTGCATCTCGCCAACGACACCCGCTACGGACTCGCGGCTGCCGTGTGGACCTCCAACCTGCAGCGGGCGCATCGGGTGGCGCGGCAGATGGAGGTGGGCATCACGTGGGTGAATGACTGGTTCCTGCGCGACCTGCGCACACCCTTCGGCGGCGTGAAGCTCTCGGGCATCGGCCGCGAGGGTGGCGTGCACTCGCTCGCCTTCTTCTCGGAACCGATGAACATCTGCATAAAGCTCTGAGGCCGCCCCATGCAGCGCAGCGCCAAGCCTGACCGACCGCCGCGCACCGTGGCGCGCACCGCGCACTCCGCGGCGCGGCCGCTGCAGAGCGCCGTGCTGGCGGGCAAGGCCAGGCCGCGCGGCACATTCCCGCACTTCCGCCGCGCCGGGGACTTCATCTTCGTCTCCGGAACCAGCGCGCGGCGTGCCGATGATTCCATCGCCGGCGCCACGCTCGATGCGAGCGGGCGGCTGCTGCTCGATGTCCGCGCCCAGACGCGCGCAGTGCTCGAGAACATCCGCGACATCCTCGCCGGTGCCGGCGCTGCGCTCAGCGACGTGGTGGAGGTGAGCACCTTCCTCACCGACATGGCCGACTTCGCGGCCTACAACTCGGTGTACAGCGAATTCTTCGGCTACGAGGGACCGGCGCGCACCACGGTGGCGGTCGCCGCGCTGCCGCATCCGCACCTGCTGATCGAGATCAAGGCGGTGGCCTACTGCCCCGGCGGTTCGCGCCGATGAGTTGATCAGGCACGGAGACGTCCATGAAAATCGTCGACATCCATTCGCATTTCCTGCCGCGCAGCTGGCCGGATCTCGCGGCGCGCTTCGGCACCGCGGATTGGCCGTGGCTCAGGCACACCGCACCGGGCGAAGCCATGCTGATGGTCGGCGATCGTGAGTTCCGCCCGGTGACCGCGGCCTGCTGGGATCCGGCGGTGCGCCTCGAGGATATGGACCGCGACGGCGTCGAGGTGCAGATCATGTGTGCCACGCCGCTGCTGTTCGCCTATCAGCGGCCTGCCGCTCAGGCCCTCGAATGCGCGCGTATTTTCAACGACGCGGCGCTCGAGATCTGCGCCGCGCGGCCGCGGCGGCTGAAATCGCTGTGTCAGGTACCTCTGCAGGACACCGATCTGGCGTGCCGGGAGCTCAGCCGCGCCATGGCCGACGGTCACGTCGGGGTCCACATCGGCAATCACGTGGGTGCGCGGGAGCTCAACGACGAGGGTCTGATCACCTTCCTGCAGCACTGTGCCGCCGAGGGCGCCGCGGTGTTCGTTCATCCGTGGGACATGATGGCGCAGGAGCGCATGTCGAGGTACATGTTGCCGTGGCTGGTGGCGATGCCGGCGGAGACGCAGCTGTCGATCCTGTGGCTCATCCTCTCGGGTGCATTCGAGCGGCTGCCGCGCTCGCTGAAGTTGTGCTTCGCGCACGGCGGCGGCAGTTTTCCGTACCTCATCGGTCGGGTCGACAATGCCTGGCGCAACCGCGACATCGTGCGCGAGGACTGCCCGCGTCTGCCGTCTTCCTATGTCGATCGCTTCCACGTCGATGCCGCGGTCTTCAGCGGCGAGGCGCTCGCTTTCCTGGTCGGCGCCATGGGCGAGGATCGCGTCATGCTCGGCTCCGATTACCCATACCCCCTCGGGGAGCAGCAGGTCGGGAGTCTGATCCGCTCGAACGCTGCGCTGTCGGAGCGGGTACGCGAGAAGCTCCTGCACGCCAACGCCACGCGCTTCTTCGGCCTCGAGGCCGCGCGCGCGGACCGGGTAGCGGAGCCGCCGGTGCTAATCACCGCCTGAGCGCGCCGGGCCTGCGGCGCGCGGTCGCTGCAGAGTCGCGCCGGGGCTCGAGGGGCTATGATCGCGGCCCATGGCCTCGGTACGCCTCGAGCGCTGGATCACGCGCAAGTTTCGCCTGCGTCACGTCGAGCTGATCGCTGAGGTCTACGACTGCCGCAGCATTCTCAAGGCCTCGCGCCGCCTCAATCTCAGCCAGCCGACCGTCACCAAGGCGCTGCAGGATGTCGAGAGCACGCTCAACGTGCCGCTCTTCAAGCGCAGCAACCGCGGCCTCGAGCCGACCGCATACGGGGAGATCTTCGCGCGGCACGCGAAGATCGTGCTGGCGCAGCTGCGCCACGCGGCCGAGGAGCTGGAGAACCTGCGCGCCGGCTACAGCGGCAAGGTGACCGTCGGCACGCTGCTCGCGGCCTCCGCCAGCATCCTCCCCGATGCGATCGCGCTTCTCAAAAAGGAGCGTCCCGGTGTCGCCATCAGCGTCGTGGTCGGCACCTACGACATCCTCGTGCCGTCTCTGCTCGCCGGCGACCTGGACATGGTGCTCGGGCGACTGCCCGAACAGGGTCGCAGTCGCGCATTGGTGTACGAGGACTTCTACGCTGAGCCCGTCTGCCTGGTCGTGCGCCGCGGGCACCCGCTGCTGCGCAAGCGGCGGCTGTCGCTGCGCGATCTCGCGAACGAAGCGTGGCTGCTGCCGGGCCCGGAGACGGCACTGCGGCGCCAGATCGAGCGCGCCTTTCTCGACGCCAACACCCCGCTGCCGCGCAACGTCATCGAATCGGTCTCGATCCTCACGAATCGCGTGTTGCTGCGCAAGTCCGACAGCATCGGTGTCATGCCCTACCACGTGGCGCTCGATGACGTGGAACACGGGCTGCTCTCGATCCTGCCGGTGAAGCTCAAATCGATCGAGAGCCCGGTCGGTGCGATCCTGCGAGCGCCAGGAACGCTGCCACCGGCGGCGAGCGCGCTCCTCGAGTGCCTGCGCATCGCGGCGCGCGCAGTGCCTTCACCACGCCGTCACCGCCCCTGAGCGCGGGCGGCCGGTCAGCCGCTGCCGTGCGGCGAGCTGGACGTCGGTGCCGCGGGCGACTGCCCGGCACGATCCTTGCGGAGCAGACGCCGCGCGAGGCGCACGGCGAACCAGCAAAACAGTGCCACGAGACCCACCGCCACCAGCGGCGCAGCGAGCGCGAGCAGCGACAGCCCCAGCGCGCCGCCGAGCTCGCCCGTGGCCACGACGTGGTTGGCCAGCCCGGCAGTCGTCAGTGTGGACTTCGCGCGCAGCAGCGAGGTGAGTCCCTGGGTGAGACCGGCGGCGCCGCCGCCGGCAATGACCGCCGTCGTCCATTTCACCAGAGGCGGCACGTCGGTCATCACCGCCGCGGACACCACCGTGCCGGCGATGAGCGCGGCAGGCGTGGCGATCGTGTCGAGGAGGTTGTCCACGCCAGGGATGTAGTAAGCGAGAATCTCGAGCACCGTGGCGACACTCAGCATCACGAGTGCCGCAGGTGTCGCCAGCCACGCGAACCCGCTGCCGAGGCTGAGGTGCCCGCTGTAGGCCGCGATGCTCATGACCAGCATCGGCAGGAACACCCTGAATCCGACCGCCGCGGCGAGGCCGATGCCGAGGGCGATGGACAGCGCCAGATCGACTCCGCTCATGTGGGGGAGAGGAATCACGAGGGTTACGATAGAGTTCCCGACCAGCCCTGTCGAGCGGGATCCCGCAGAGCCGCCATGCTCGCGCTAGTCCGAGAAGTTAGTCCGCAACTTGCCCAATGCCAGCTCACACACCTCGAGCGTGCTGCA
>DASQRV010000084.1:0-3690 GCA_035642735.1 Steroidobacteraceae bacterium | reverse complement strand
GATCGCCAGATAGATCAGCGCCGGGGCGACCATGCCACCGAGGGCCGCGACCAGCGGCAGCGCGGCGAGCCCTCGATCCGATAGCGCACCCGAGTGCAGCTCGCGCCGGATCTCCAGGCCCACGACCAGAAAGAACGCGCTCATCAGGCCTTCGTCGATCAGGAACTGCAGCGAGGGCATCGACACCACGGGACCGATCCCGATGGGAACGGTCGCCTGCCAGAGCTGGGTATAGCTCGCCGACCAGGGTGAGTTGGCCCACAGCAGCGCAATCGCGGCGGCGCCGACCAGCACCATGCCGCCCGCTGCCTCGACGTGAATGAAGCGCAGCAGTGAGCGAATGACGCTCGAACTCAAGGGCTGGGAGTGAGTTGCACCCATTGCGCCAGCGGGACTCCTCGACGGGAGACCACTCTACGAGAACTCAGGACGCTACTCGGCGTTCTGCACCTGCTCGCGCATCTGCTCGATGATCACCTTCATGTCCACCGCGGTGCGCGTGGTCTCGAGGTCCTGCGACTTCGAGGAAAGCGTGTTGGCCTCGCGGTTGAGCTCCTGCATGAGAAAGTCGAGCCGCCGGCCGGCGGGCTCGCTGCCACCGATCACGCGGCGGACTTCCTCGACGTGGCCACTCAGCCGCTCGAGCTCCTCGTCCACATCGAGCCGCTGCAGCAGCAGTGCGAGCTCCTGCTCGATGCGCTCGCGCTCGACGCTCGCGCCGAGCTCGGCGAGCCGCTCACCGAGCCGCGCGCGCACGCGCGCCTGCACCTCCGGCAGCCGCTCGCGCACGCTCGTGACCAGCGCCTCGAGCGCGGCGCAGCGCTGCTCGAGGAGCTCCCGCAGCCGCGCGCCCTCGCGCGCGCGCGCCGCGACCAGGTCCTCCAGCGTCGCGCCAAACACCGCGTACGCAACCGCGAGCAGCTGCTCGCCGCTCGCGCTGTCCTCGCGCAGCACTCCCGGCCAGCGCAACACGTCGAGGGCGTTCACCGTGGAGGGCTCGCGCAGCGAGCGCGTCACCACCTCGACCGCGATCAGCAGCTTCTCGAGCGCCGCGGCGTCCACCTCGAACGGCGCGGCCGCGCCCTGCGGGCGGCGGTAGCTCATCGTGCAGTCGACCTTGCCACGGCGCACCTGCCGCGCGAGGCGAGCCCGCAGCTCGCCCTCGGCGGCACGCAGCTCGTCCGGCAGCCGAAACCCCGCCTCGAGAAAGCGGTGATTGACGCTGCGCAGCTCGCACACCAGCGTGCCCCAGGCTCCGGTGCTCTCGCGGCGCGCGAAGCCGGTCATGCTTGCGATCATGCTGGCGTTCGTCGCAGGTGATATAAAGCGCCAACAAGTCTAACAGAGGCACGGAATTTCTCTTGCGGGTCGAGCAAGCCGAGATCAGCCTGCTGGGCGGGCGCGAGGAGAACCAGGACCGGGTTGCCGCGGTAACAGCCGAGCACGCGGCGCTGCTCGTGGTGGTCGATGGCATGGGCGGACACGCCGATGGCGCGCGCGCGGCGCAGGTGACCCAGCAGGTGATCGTGGAAGCGTTCGGGCACTCGCCGCAACCGCTCATCGATCCGATCGGGTTCCTGCACCTCACTCTCGGTCGCGCGCACGAGGAGGTCGTGCGGCTCGGGCACAAGCTGCCGCTCGAGCAGCGGCCGCGCGCGACCTGCGCGGTCTGCATCGTCCAGCAGGGCGCCAGCTGGTGGGCACACGTCGGCGACAGCCGGCTCTACCACGTGCGGCACGGCGCGCTGCTCGCGCGCAGCCGCGACCACAGTCACGTCGAGCTGCTGCTGCGCGAGGGACTGATCAGCGCCGAGCAGGCACAGACACACCCCATGCGCAACTTCGTCGAATGCTGCCTCGGTGGCGATCCGATCCTCCCCGACATGTCGCTCGGCCGCCGCCGGCCGCTCGAGCCGCAGGACGTGCTGCTCGCGTGCACCGATGGCCTGTGGGGCTCGCTGAAAGACGCGGAGATCGCCGCCGAGCTCGGCAGCCCCGGCGAGCTGCGCAAGAAGCTGCTCAGCCTCGGTGAGCGTGCGGTGAAGCGCGCCGGCAGCGCGAGTGATAACACCTCGGCCGCGGCGCTGCGCTGGCTGGGAGAGTAGGAGCACGACGCCCATGGCGAGGAGGCCCTCAGGACGCGCTCCCGATGAGCTGCGGCACGTGAGCTTCGAGCGCCGTCACGCCAAGCACGCCGAAGGCGCGGTGGTGGTGGAGTTCGGCGACACCCAGGTGCTATGCACGGCGAGCGTCGAGGACTCGGTGCCGGCCTTCCTGCGCGGCAAGGGCCAGGGCTGGATCACCGCCGAGTACGGCATGCTGCCGCGCGCCACGCACACCCGCACCGCGCGCGAGGCGGCGCGCGGCCGGCAGAGCGGACGCACCCAGGAAATCCAGCGCCTGATCGGCCGCTCGCTGCGCGCGGTCGCGGACCTGCGCGCACTCGGCGAGCGCACCGTCACCCTCGACTGCGACGTGCTGCAGGCGGACGGCGGCACGCGCACCGCTGCCATCACCGGGGGATACGTCGCACTGTGGCAGGCCTGCGAGCAGCTGGTGAAGAGCGGCCTCATCGCGGCGAGCCCGCTGCACGGGCAGGTCGCGGCGGTATCGGTGGGAATCGTCGCCGGGGCCCCGGTGCTCGATCTCGATTACGCCGAGGACTCGCAGGCGGAGACGGACATGAACGTGGTGATGAACAACGGCGGCGGATTCATCGAGATCCAGGGAACCGCCGAAGGCCACGCGTTCCGCCGCCACGAGCTCGATGCGCTGCTGAATCTCGCCGCGAGCGGCATCGCGGAGCTCTTCGCCCTGCAGAGCGAGGCACTGCTGTCGCCGTGACGCGCGCCGTCCTCGCCAGCGCCAACCCCGGGAAGCTGCGCGAGTTTGCGGCGCTCCTCGCGCCGTTCGCGGTGCAGCTCGTGCCGCAGGCGCAGCTCGGCATCCGTCCCGCCGCCGAGACCGGCACCACCTTCCTCGAGAACGCGCTCATCAAGGCGCACCACGCGGCACGCCACGCGCACCTGCCGGCGCTCGCCGACGATTCCGGGCTCGAGGTGGAGGCGCTCGGCGGCCGCCCCGGGGTCTGGTCGGCCCGCTTCGCCGGAGCGGCGGCCGGCGACGAGGAAAATCTCCGCCACCTGCTCGCCGAGCTGCACGACGTGCCGGATGAGTTTCGCCAGGCGCGCTACCAGTGCGTCATCGTCTTCGTGCGCAGCGTCGGAGACCAGACGCCGCTCGTCGCGCGCGGCACCTGGCCGGGGAGCATCGCGCACACCCCCCGCGGCCAGGGCGGTTTCGGCTACGACCCGGTCTTCGTGCCGGCCGGCGAGCGCCGCAGCGCCGCAGCGCTCGCCGGCGAGGAGAAGAATGCCGTCAGCCATCGCGGCCAGGCGTTGCGCGCGCTCGTCGCGATGCTCGAGTCGCAAGGTTATATTCGCACGACATGAAGCGCGGACGACTCATCGTCATCGCCGCGCCCTCCGGTGCCGGCAAGACCTCGCTGGTGAAAGCGCTGCTCGCCAGCGTCCCGGCGCTACGGCTGTCGGTGTCGCACACCACGCGCACGCGCCGTGACACCGAGCAGGAGGGGCGTGAATACCACTTCGTGTCGGTGCCGGAGTTCGAGCGGCTGCGGCGCGCGGATGAGTTCCTCGAGCATGCCCGGGTGTTCGACAACTTCTACGG
>DASQRV010000083.1:0-5132 GCA_035642735.1 Steroidobacteraceae bacterium | reverse complement strand
CAGTATCAGGCGTGTTTCACGAGGCAGCGCTCCGGTTGCCAGAAAAGACAATCCGCCGACGCATGCGGAAGCGACCACGCGCCCAAGCGGACGTAGTAGCCAAGGCACGGGCCGCGGAGTCCGAAGTACTTGTTCGCTCATTGGCGCATCACATTATCCGAACCCGTGTTCGGGGTCAGCAGCGTAGTTTGAGCTAGGCAGGTCGGCGCGGCCGCGTCTCACCCCATCGATGCTTGCGATTAACTCAACCTGCGAGCGAGTCGCTCCGAGCCGGTGGCGGAAAGTCTCGGGCCGCAGGCGACTGAGCGATTATGGCCTGCGAGCGGGCATTTGAGCTTCAAGACGCTTCGCAGTCGCCGGCGTGCTTCTATTATTTATTTCGGCGGGATATAACCGGACCCGCTGCACGGCGCAGCCAGATCGAGCGCGAGGGAAACTGAGGACCGAGACGGGGATTGAATGTCGGTCGGTAGGTCGGTGGGGGTGTGTGTTTGTGGGTGTGTATGTGCCAGTGGCGTGTTTATTTTCTGGCCGTCTTGTCTATACCCCCTAACAATAGTTAGAGGGTCCCTGAGGCGTCGTCTGCGCGCACGGTTAGACACGCAGGTACCTCAGCAGATTTCCGCTAATCGCAGTCTAAAGGGCAGCTTAGCGTCGCGGATGCGCAGTCACGCACTGCACTGCGAAGCGGAAGTGGAAACCAAATGGAAACATCGCCCGGATTCGCGAGCAGATGCCAGATCTAAGTTGCTGATATAGATGGTGGCCAGGGGCGGAATCGAACCACCGACACGCGGATTTTCAGTCCGCTGCTCTACCAACTGAGCTACCTGGCCGCCGGCTGGGGGCGCGTATTAGAACGGCCTTAGGTACGGCGCGTCAAGCAATCCCTGCGCTAACTCCTTGATTACTCGGGACAGCCGCGACCGGGGCGGCGGGTCGGTCCGCCGCCGGCCGCATCGGGCCGGGCCCGCACTCGCCCATGCGAGAGAGGCGCGCACCTGCCGGTGGAAACGTCCGGCGTTGCCCGTGTGATCAATTTCGGCGCGGCGCCGCGCGCACAACAATGGCTGCGTGCGGCGGCTACCGAGTCCCCCGCTTCATTTTCGACCACCGCATTGAGGGAGTCTGCATGCGCCACTCTTATTTATTGCTCCCCGCCGCCGCGGCCGCCGCGCTGCTCGTGAGTGCCTGCACCCGTAATGTCGCGGCCCAGCAGCAGGCCGCGCCCGTACCGCAGGTGACGGTGGCGACGGCGATTGTGCGCAAGGTGACGGAGTTCGACGAATTCACCGGACGCTTCGAGGCCGTCGAGCGGGTCGAGGTGCGCCCGCGCGTCTCGGGCTATATCTCCTCGGTCAACTTCACCGACGGCAACGAGGTGAAGAAAGGCGATGTGCTGTTCGTCATCGACCCGCGACCGTACGTGGCCGAGCGCGACCGGGCCCGGGCGCAGCTCGCCCAGGCACGCTCGCAGCTCGCGCTGGCGAAGTCCGAGCGCGAGCGCGCCGCCAAGCTGCTCGGCCAGCACGCCATTTCGCAGGAAGAGCTCGACACCCGAACTGCCGGTGACGAGCAGGCGCAGGCGAGCGTCGCGGCAGCGAGGGCGGCGCTCGATGCCGCCGAGCTGAATGTCGAGTTCACGCGCGTCACGGCGCCGATCAACGGCCGCATCAGCCGTGCCCTGGTCACCAGCGGCAACTTCGTCTCTAACGGGCAGACGCCCCTCACGACGCTGGTATCGCTCGACCCCATCTACGTGACCTTCGATGGGGATGAGCAGGCGTATCTGCGTTACGGCAAGCCCGTGCGCAGCTCCGCCCACGGCGGCGCGAGCGGGACACGCAGCCCCGTCGTCGTCGGGCTCGCGAATGAGAGTGGTTACCCGCATCAGGGCGCCATGGTGTTCGTCGACAACGCACTCGACGCCGCGACCGGCACCATTCGCAGCCGTGCGCTGCTCGACAACCGCGAGCGGCTCTTTACCCCGGGCTTGTTCGCACGGATACGGCTCATCGACAGCGCGCAGCACGACGCCGTGCTCGTGAACGACAGCGCCATCGGCACGGATCAGACCGTGCGCTACGTGCTGGTCGTGGGCGCCGGCAACAAGGTCGAGTTCCGGCCGGTGCAGCTCGGCCCGGTCGTCGACGGGTTGCGCGTGGTTCAGTCCGGACTTGCCGCCGGCGAGACCATCGTCGTGAACGGCCTGCAGCGCGTGCGTCCCGGCGCGCAGGTCCAGGCACAGCATGTCGCGATGGGCGAGCCGCCGACGTTGCAGGGTAAGCCGCTACTGGCGGGCACGGCCGCCGCTCAGGGCGGCACGGAGACTAAGCAGTGAAACTGTCCGACTTCTTCATCGAGCGGCCGATCTTCGCCGGCGTCATCTCGGCGTTCATCCTCATCGCCGGGCTCATTGCGCTCTTCAAACTGCCCATCAGCGAATACCCGGAGGTCGTACCGCCGCAGGTGGTAGTGCACGCTTCCTATCCCGGCGCGAACCCGAAGGTGATCGCCGACACGGTGGCTGCCCCGCTCGAGCAGGCAATCGTCGGCGTCGAGGACATGCTGTACATGTCATCGACCTCCACCATGGATGGCGCACTGACGCTCACCGTGACCTTCCGGATCGGTGCCGATATCGATCGCGCGCAGGTGCAGGTGCAGAACCGCGTCGCCCAGGCGCTCCCCCGCCTGCCGGAGGAGGTGCGCAACCTCGGCGTCAACACGGTCAAGGCCTCTTCCAACCTCACGCTGGTCGTCAACCTGACTTCACCCAACGGACGCTACGACTCGCTTTACCTGCGCAACTACGCGGTACTGAACATCCGTGACGTGCTGGCGCGCCTGCCGGGCATGGGCGACGTGCAGGTGTTCGGCGGCGGCGACTACTCGATGCGCATCTGGCTCGATCCGCAGAAGCTCGCCGCACGCAACATCACGGCCGGGGATGTGGTGACGGCGATCCGCGAGCAGAATGTCCAGGTGGCGGCCGGTCAGCTCGGTGCGCCGCCCTCCAACACGGAGTTTCAGGTCGCGCTCAACGCGGCCGGGCGGCTGACCGATGAGCAGCAGTTCCGCGACATCATCATCAAGACCGGGGACGACGGCCAGACCGTGCGCCTGGGCGATGTCGCGCGCGTCGAGCTCGGCGCTCAGGCCTACGGCGTGCGCAGCCTCCTCGACAACAAGCCCTCGCTCGCCATCCCGGTGTTCCAGTCGCCGGGCTCGAACGCGCTCGAGCTCTCCAACAGCGTACGCAAGACGATGGAAGAGCTGAAGAAGAGCTTCCCCGAGGGCATGGATTACGGGATCCTCTACGATCCCACGCAGTTCGTACGCCAGTCGATCGATGCGGTCCTGCACACGCTGCTCGAGGCGGTGGCGCTCGTGGTGCTGGTCGTCATCCTCTTCCTGCAGACCTGGCGCGCCTCACTCATCCCGCTGATCGCGGTGCCCGTATCGGTGATCGGCACCTTCGCGGTACTGCTGGCGTTCGGCTTCTCCATCAACACGCTGTCGCTGTTCGGACTGGTGCTGGCCATCGGCATCGTGGTGGACGACGCCATCGTCGTAGTCGAGAACGTCGAGCGCCACATCGCCGAGGGGCTCTCGCCGCGCGAAGCCACCAAGGTCGCCATGCGCGAGGTGAGCCGGCCGATCATCGCCATCACGCTGGTGCTGTGCGCGGTGTTCGGACCCGTGGCGTTCGTGAGCGGCCTCACCGGGCAGTTCTACCGCCAGTTCGCGCTCACCATCGCCATCTCGACGGTGATCTCCGCATTCAACTCGCTCACCCTCTCGCCGGCGCTCGCCGCGGTGCTGCTCAAGCCCCATGGAGCAGCCCCGGATGCGCTGTCGCGGCTGATGAACCGGGTGTTCGGCGGGTTCTTCGGCCGCTTCAACCGTGCGTTTGCCCGCTTCGGGGACCACTATTCGCGCGCGCTCGGCCTCACCATGCGCCACGGCGCCATCGCGCTCGCCATCTACGCCGGGCTCATCGTGCTCACCGCGTTCAGCTTCCGGCTGCTGCCGGACGGCTTCATCCCCGCGCAGGACAAGCAGTACCTCGTGGCGGTCGCGCAGCTGCCGCCGGCCGCTTCGCTCGATCGTACCGAGGCCGTGACGCGTCGCATTGCCGACATCGCCCTCAAGCAACCGGGCGTCTCGCACGCGGTCGAGTTCGCCGGCATGTCGGTGAACGGCTTCACGCAGAGCTCGAGTGCCGCGCTGATCTTCTTTCCGCTCGATGACTTCCCGCAGCGCAGCTCGCGTGCGTTGTCGGGTCCGGCGATCGCCGCGGCGCTCAACGCCAAGATGGCCTCCATCCAGGATGCGTTCGTGATGGTGGTGACGCCGCCGCCGGTCATCGGCCTCGGCACCCTCGGTGGCTTCAAGCTCCAGGTCGAGGATCGCACCGCCGCCGGACCCGAGGCGCTCTTCAGTGCCCTCTCGGCGGCCCTCGGCAAGGCGAACCAGACCCCTGCGATCGGCGGCGCCTTCAGCACCTACCAGATCAACGTGCCGCAGCTCAATGTCGATGTCGATCGCGTCAAAGTGAAGCGCGAGAACGTGAAACTCTCGGACGTATTCGAGACCTTGCAGGTCTACCTGGGCTCGCTTTACGTCAACGACTTCAATCGCTTCGGCCGCACCTACGAGGTGGTCGCACAGGCGGACGCTCCGTTCCGTGCGCAGCGCGATGACATCCTGCCGCTGAAGACGCGCAACGCGAGCGGCGAGATGGTGCCGCTCGGCTCGGTGATCAACGTCTCCGAGTCCTTCGGGCCCGACGTCGTGCAGCGCTACAACGCCTACGGCTCGGCGGACATCAACGGCGGCCCGGCGCCCGGGTTCAGCTCCGGGCAGGCGCAGGAGGCGATGGCGAAGATCCTCGACGAGACCCTGCCGCGGGGCATGTCGTACGAATGGACCGATCTCGCCTACCAGCAGCTGATCTCGGGTAACACCGCGCTGCTGGTGTTCCCGCTGTGCGTACTGTTCGTCTTCCTGGTGCTCGCCGCACAGTACGAGAGCCTCAGCCTGCCGCTCGCGATCGTGCTCATCGTGCCGATGTGCCTGCTGCCGGCCATCACGGCGGTGCGCCTCGACCACGGCGACAACAACATCTT
>DASQRV010000082.1:0-11435 GCA_035642735.1 Steroidobacteraceae bacterium | reverse complement strand
AGTCATGGGTGACGGCGAGCAGCGCATCGAGCTCCGCGCAATCTTCGAAGGCTGCGTTCATCCCCTGGCCGTGGAAGGGTACGATGGCATGTGCGGCATCCCCGAGCAGCAGCACCTCGCCGCGGACGTGCCACGGCACGGTGTACACCGTGCCGAGCTGACCCTGCGGGTGGGCCGCGAACTGCGCGGCCAGATCCGGCAGCAACGGCAGGGCATCGGCGAACTCGCGGGCGAAGAACTGCTGCACCGCCTGTGGCGTGGCGAGCGCCGCGAAGCTCAGCGGCCCCTCGCGCGCGAGGAACAGCGTCGCCGTGAAGCTGCCGTCGGTATTCGGCAGCGCGATCAGCATGAAGCCCCCTCGCGGCCAGATGTGCAGCGCGTGGCGCTCGAGGGCGCCGCCCGCCGCCGGCGGGATCGTGAGCTCCTTGTAGTCGTGGTCGAGCCAGTCCTCACGCACGCGCACGAGGTTCGCCGCGGCAAGGCTGGCGCGGATCGCGGAGCCCGCCCCGTCGGTCGCGATCGTGGGCGCGAGCGGCAGCCGATATTCACGGCCGCTGACAGTGTCGCGCAAGCTCAGGCGCCCCTCGCCAGGGTCGGCGCGCAGACACTGCTGGTTGAAGTGCACGCTGACATTGCCGTGCCGCGCCGCCGCTTCGATCAGCACGCGGTTGAGCTCGGCTCGTCCCACCGAGAAGATGACCTCGTGCTCGCGCTGGCCGTAGGGCTGCAGGGCAACGGCGCCGCCACGATCGTGGACCATGCGCCCGCGCATCGGTATCAGCAGCGGCCGCACGCTCTCGAGCACCCCGGCGCGCTCGAGCGCGCGTATGCCGCGCGCGGCGAGCGCGAGGTTGATGGAGCGGCCGCGCTCGGGTCGCGCCTGGCGCGGGTCCGCGCGGCGCTCGTAGAGCGCTACCGCGAGCCCGCGCCGCGCCAGCGACAGCGCCAGCAAGGCGCCGGCGAGGCCGGCGCCCACGATGTTGATGTGCGCGCCCGCGGGCAGCCTCATGGGCTCGCCTGCAGTGTCTCGCTCAGCGCGCGGGCGAAACGCCACGCGTCCTCGAAGCGGTTGTAGAGCGGCACGGGCGCGACGCGAATGATGTCGGGGGAGCGCCAGTCGCACACCATCCCGCGTGCGGCGAGCGCGTCGAATACCTGCTTGCCGCGGTGCCCGCCAGAGGCAATGCGCAGCGACAGCTGACAGCCACGCCGCGCGGGCTCGTGTGGTGTCAGGATCTCTACCGCCGGCGCGAGCGGTCGCAGCAGCTCCTCGAGGAAGCCGGTGAGCGCCACGGACTTCGCGCGCAGCGCCTCCATGCCCGCCTCGAGGAAAATCGCGAGCGAGGCGAGCAGCGGTGCCGCCGCCAGGATCGGCGGGTTGCTGATCTGCCAGGCGGCCGCGCCGGCGGCCGCGCGGAACTGCGGCTCCATCAGAAAACGCGTGGGCGGATCAAGTCCCCACCAGCCGGCGAGCCTTACCCCGGGGAGCGCACCGCCGTGACTCGTCCGCGATTGCGCCGCGCTGTGACGCTGGTGCACGAAGCAGCCGCCGATCGCACCCGGGCCGCCGTTGAGATACTTGTAGCTGCACCACACGGCGAAGTCGGCGTCCGCGCCGTGGAGAGCGAGCGGGGTGTTACCGATGGAATGCGCCAGATCGAAGCCGGCGATGCAGCCGGCGGCGTGCGCAGCGCTCGCGATGCGCGCGATGTCGAACGCCTGACCGGTGCGGAACTGCACCCCGGGCCACAGCACCAGTGCGATCTCCGCGCCGTGGCGGGCGAGGTAGTCCTCGATGGCCTCCTCGGGCACAGTCGCGGCGCCTGCCGCCGGTGGCAGCTCGAGCAGCGTGGCTTCCGGATCGAGGCCATGCCAGGCGATCTGCGAGGCCACCGCGTGCCGGTCGGAGGAGAACGCGCCGGCCTCGATGAGGATGCGCGTGCGTGTGCCTTGCGGGCGGTAAAAGCTCGCGAGCATCAGGTGCAGATTCACCGTGAGCGAGTTCATCGCTACGACCTCGTCCGGATGGGCGCCACTCAGTGTCGCGAGGCCCGCGCTGAGATTCTCGTGATAGGGCACCCATGGCCGCCGTCCCTGCTCGTGCGCGTGCACCGCGAGGCGCGCCCACTCCTCGAGCTCCTCGTTCACCCGCTCGCGGGCCGCGAGCGGCTGAAGCCCGAGTGAGTGGCCGCAGAGGTACGTGAGCGGCGCGCCGCGTGCGTCGACCGGCAGAGCAAAGCGCGCCCGAAAACCGGCGAGCGGATCGCGCGCGTCGCGGGCCTGCGCCGCCGCGAGCGTGTGCGCGGAGCTCATCCCGTGTGCTCCGTCAGTGCGTACAGCAGCGGACGGCTCGGTACCGCGTCGCCGCCGAGCGCCGGCACCTGCAGCTCCAGCAGGCAGGCACCGTCCGTGACGCTGTCGGGTATGTAGGCCAGCTCGGTGACGGTCGCGGCGGCGCGGGTGGCGGCGGCGAGCCGCACTGCGCCGGGTGGCAGCCCGAAGAACAGGCGGTGGGCGGTGAGCCGTCCCTCATCGTGCGCGCGATCGATCGATGGCACATCCACCACCAGGTGCATGACACCGCGGCTCACGAGCAGCATCGCGGCCTCCTGCGACAGGTAAGGTGGCGTCTGCCGGGTGTAGTCGCTGGCGCGCTTCTCCGGGTTGTTGGGAAGCGTGCGGATCACCACCGCGCGCGGCACGAACGGTACGCTCGCCGGCCAGCTCTGGATGAGCGCGCGACGCGTGATCAGCCGGTCGCCGGGCTGCGGCACGGGGTCGGTCCCCTCATCGCCCGGCGCCTCGGGGACCACCGACAACAGCACCGCCGGCACGAGTCCGGCCGGCGCCACGCGCCAGGCGTCGAGGCGCTCGCTCGTCAGGTGCCCGGCGCATTCGGTGTGCGTGCCGTTGCAGTGCGGGATGAGCGTGATCACCTCGCAGTTGCAGCTGCCGCCGCGTTCGACCGAGCCGCGAAAGCCGAAACCGGGTGTCTCCCAGGGACGGGAGCTGGCGCGCGGGGCGCCGAAGTGACGCGGCTGGGGACCCGAGAAATCCAGCTCGAGCGCGAGATCCACCGGGCGCGAGAGGTCGACGGCGATCTCACGGCCATCGATCGTGAGGCGCGCCTGCACCTCAGGAGCGCTCCATGACCGCGCCGCAGCGGGCGCAGGTGCGTTTTGCGGCATTGGCGAAGAAACGCTCGAACACCGGCGGGAACTGCTTCTCGATATCGGTGAGCTGGAAGAACTCCTCGTACAGCAGCCCGCCGCAGCGCTCGCAGTACCACTGGAAGCCATCGAGCTCACCGGCGCCGCGCGCGCGCTCGATCACCAGGCCCACGGTGTCAGCCGGGCGCTGCGGGGAGTGCGGCAGCTTCGGCGGGATGAGCAGCACCTCGCCGGCGCGGATCGGCACGTCCACCGCGCGTCCGTCCTGCATGGTCCTGAGCACCATATCGCCCTCGAGCTGATAGAAGAACTCCTCGCCCGGGTCGACGTGAAAGTCCTTGCGCACGTTCGGGCCGCCCACCACCATGATGATGAAGTCGCCGTCGCGGAATACGCGTTTGTTGCCGACCGGCGGCCGCAGCTGCGTGCGGTTGGCCTCGATCCATCGCCGTAGGTTGAACGCCTGCAGGGATTGCATATGCCCTCCGTGCCTTCGTATGGTACAGGCTGGGCAACGAGGAGTCCGGCCGATGCAATGCCGAGCGACACTTACCGGCGTACCGAGCCTGGCGCTGCGCGCGCTCGCGATTGGCGTGCTCGCGGCCTCCGCGGCGGCTTGCTCGCACTGGCCCTGGCACCACCAGCCGCCACCTCCGCCGAAGCCGGTCCAGGTGCTCGACGTCAGCGGGACCGGTGCGTCCGCCGTGCTCGCGCAGTACTGGAAGCGCAACACACTGGTGCTCGATATGAGCGCCGCGAGCGGAACGGGCAGCGTGACGCTGCGGCCGCCGGTGGACGGCTGGCCGGTACGGCTAGCGCTGCGGGTCACCCCGGGGTCTCTCGGCGAGCTGGACGTGCGCGGCGCTCAGCGCGTCGTGCTGCCGATCGTGCCGGCCGGGGGCAAGCCCGTCGATCTCGAGCTTCCGCCCGCTGTCTATACGGCGAAGACCACGGAGCTCACGGTGGCGTGGGGTCCGTCCGGCTCTCCGGCAACCTAGGGCGGGAGCCCTCAGCCCGCGTCGATCGACTGATACTCGCGGCAGGGGACGCTGACGAGCGGCCGGTCCGAGTCGAGGTCCGCAGCCGTGAGGCTGCCGCCCCACACGCAGCCGCTGTCGAGGCCGAGCACCCCGGGTCGCTCCACGAGCCCGAGCGCCGACCAGTGGCCGAAGATGACCCGCACGTCGCGGCTCGCGCGCTGCGGGTGCTCGAACCACGGACGCAGCGGTGAGGGCGGCGGTGGCGGCGGGCCTTTGATGCTGATGTCGACGCGCCCGTCAGCCGTGCACAGTCGCAGCCGCGTGAGCACGTTGATGATGAAGCGCAGCCGCTCGGCTCCCGCGAGCCGCTCGTCCCACCGTTCGGGCTCATCGCCGTACATGTGCTCGAAAAGGGCGCGCGGATCGCGACGCAGGGCACTGCCGACTTCCGCGGCGAGTGCCAGCGTGCGGGCCGCGGTCCACTGCGGTACGACCCCGGCATGCACCATGAGGTCGTTCCCCTCGAGGTGCGCCAGCGGCCGCAGCCGCAGCCACTCGATGAGAGCTTCGCGGTCGGGCGCCGCGAGCACCGCATCCAGCGTGTCGGAGCGGCGCCGGCGCTGTACGCCGCACGCCACCGCGAGCAGGTGCAGATCGTGGTTGCCGAGCACCACCACGGCGTTGTCGCCGAGGTCGCGCACCAGGCGGAGCGCCGCGAGCGAGTCAGGACCGCGGTTGACGAGATCGCCGACGAACCACAACCGGTCGCGGTCGGCCGAGAATTTCAGCCGGGTGAGGAGGGTACGCAGCTCCTCGACACACCCCTGCAGATCGCCGATGGCATAGCGCGTCACTGCAGGATGCCGGGCATTGCCAGGCGGAACGGCTGGATCGGTGCGTCGAACTGCGCGCCATCGTCGGCGAGCATCTGGTAGCTGCCCTGCATGGTGCCCACCGGCGTCTCGATCACGGCGCCGCTCGAGTAGCGAAAGCCCTGGCCGGGTTTGAGATAGGGCTGCTCCCCGACCACACCATCACCGCGTACTTCCTCGACCTTGCCGTTGGCGTCGGTGATCACCCAGTGGCGCGTCATCAGCCGCGCCGGAACCTGCCCCTCGTTGCGGACGGTGATGGTGTAGGCGAACACATAGCGACTGTGGCGCGGGTCGGACTGGTCATCGAGGTAGCTGGTCTCGACGTCGACGCGGATGCGGTGCTCGGCGGCAGTCATGGGCGCATTCTACGCGATGCCACCTGCGCTCAAGAGCGGGCACGCATTGCCAGCACGTCGCACGGCGCCGCGTGCAGCACCGTGTCTTCGGTGAAATTCACGAGTATCGACAGTCCGTGCCGCTCACGGCTGCCGAGCACGATGAGGTCGGCTTTGCGCTCGCGCGCGACGCGCACGATCTCGGCCTTGACGTTACCGCTTTCCACGTGGCAGGGCGCTCCGGCGAGGCCCAGCTCCGCCGCCAGTGCCGCGAGGCGCTGCTGCGATCGTTGCAACAGGTCCTCTTCGATCTGCACCGCGGGCATGAGCGTTTCCCCCATCGGCTCGACCGGCACGAACTCCACGACGTGGAGCAGCTCGATCTCCGCGCCCAGGGCGGCGGCCAGCGCCTGGGCCTTGCGGCCGATCGCCACACTGTCGTCCGTCAGGTCGACGACCAGCAACACACGACGGTACACCGCCATTACGACCCCCCCGTGCGGCCTCGTTGGCGAGAGACTAACGTCCGCCACGCGCGCGGTCGAGAGCCGCGCGGTCGGCGGCCCGCGCCAGGGTGTTGAAAGCCTCCGGCGCGAGTGTTTCCGGGCGTGCCCTGGGATCGATCGCGCAGGCGCTGATCTCATCGGCCGTCAGGATCTCACTTAATGCGTTGCGCAGTGTCTTGCGGCGCTGGGCGAAGGCCGTCGCCACGACCGTCGCGTAATGCGGGCTCACCGGGAACAGCGGCTGCGCCCGCACGGTGAGCCGCACGACCGCGGACCACACCCGTGGGGGTGGCTGAAAGGCGCCCGGCCCGACATCGAACAGCCGCTCCGCCTGCAGCTGCGGCGCGAGCATCACGCTCAGGCGCCCGTAGTCGCGATTACCCGGCGCGGCCGCGATTCGCGCCACGACTTCCCGCTGCAGCATCACGGTGAGGTCGGCGATCGCCGCCGCGTGACGCAGCAGGTGGAACAGCAGCGGTGTCGAGATGTTGTAGGGGAGATTGCCGACGATTCGCAGCCGCCCGCCGCGCTCGCTGGCGAGCGCGCTGAAGTCGAACTCGAGTGCATCGCCCTCGTGCAGGGCGCGGTCCGGCGAGCCGGTGAAGCGTCCGCGCAGCTGCGCGGCGAGATCCCGGTCGATCTCTATGGCATCGAGTGTGCAGCCTGGCAGCGCCAGCAGGCGCTCCGTGAGTGCGCCGCGCCCGGGGCCGATCTCTACCAGGTGATCCCCGGGCTGCGCCGCCAGCGCCTGCACGATGCGGGCGAGGATCCGCGGGTCGTGGAGAAAGTGCTGACCGAAGCGCTTGCGCCGTCGCGGCACCCCGGCCTGCGTCGCGGCCGGCATCAGCGCTGCGCGGCGAGGGTGCTCGCCAGCTGCACCGCTGCCAGGAGGCTCGCCGGATTCGCGCGTCCCGTGCCCGCGAGCTCGAGCGCCGTGCCGTGATCGGGTGAGGTGCGGATGAGCGGCAGTCCGAGTGTCACGTTGACCGCGCGCTCGAAGCCATCGTGCTTCACGACCGGCAGTCCCTGGTCGTGGTACATGGCGAGCACCGCGTCGAACCGTGCCAGCACCTGCGGCACGAACACGGTATCGGCGGGCAGCGGCCCTTCGGCGCGGATGCCGGCGGCGCGCATGCGCGCCACCGCCGGGCCGATGACGCGCACCTCTTCATCGCCGAGATGACCGCCTTCGCCGGCGTGCGGGTTGAGGCCACAGACCGCGATGCGTGGCGAGGGCACGGCGAAGCGCGTGGTGAGCTCGTGCGCGAGAATGGCGGCGACCTCCGCCAGCAGCTCGCCGCTGACGGCCTCGCTCACCGCGCGCAGCGGCAGATGAGTCGTCGCCAGCGCGACGCGCAATGCCCCCGAGGCCAGCATCATCACCGCACGTGGGCTCCCCGTGCGCCGCTGGAGGTACTCGGTGTGGCCGGTGAAGGCGATGCCGGCGTCGTTGATGACGCCCTTGTGCACGGGCGCCGTGACGAGCGCGTCGAATTCGCCCGCCAGGGTGCCCTCGACCGCCCGATCGAGGAGCGCCAGCACGTAACGCGCGTTGGCCGGATCCGGTCGTCCCGCGACGCTCGCCGCCGCGAGCGGCAGATGTGCGACGGCGAGCTCGCCCAGGACGTGTGCAGTGCGCGCCGCGCCTGGCCGGGGCTCCCAGGTGCGCAGGCTCACCGCGCTGTGCAGCAGGTGAGCGCGTTCCTCGAGGAGCGCTCGATCGCCGAAGCACACCAGCTCGCACGGCAGCTCCTGCGCTGCCAGCGCGAGACACAGCTCCGGCCCGATTCCCGCCGGCTCACCACTGGTCAGGGCGATGCGTGGAATCACGGATCCACGGCGTTCACGGAAGCGCCCCTGTTGCGCTCCCGCGCGACGTCACGACTTGTACTCGACGTACGCCTCATCCCGCATGCGCCGGAGCCAGAGCTCGGTTTCCTCGTCGGCCTTGCTGGCGCGGATCGCTTCCGCGGCCTGGCGGCGCTTGATCTCGTCGCCGTTGTCGAAGCGGCGGTGGCCGAGCATCTGCACGATGTGCCAGCCGAACTGCGTGTGGAAAGGCTCGCTGATCTCGTTGTCCTTGAGCGTCGCGATGGCCTGCTCGAACTCCGGGGCAAAGGTGCCGGGCCCTGCCCAGCCGAGATCGCCGCCTTCGGCGCCCGATCCCGGGTCCTGCGAGGTGACCTGGGCGACCGCCGCGAAGTCCTCACCCTTGAGGATCCGCTCGCGCAGCGCCTCGAGCTTGCCGCGCACGGTGGCGTCATCGGCGAGCTCGTTGGTCTTCATGAGGATGTGACGCACGTGCACCTGGTCTTCCACGGCCGTCGGGGTTCCGCCGCGCACCTCGTTGAGACGGATGATGTGATAGCCGGTCGGGGTGCGCAGCGGCTCGCCGACTTCTCCGGGTTTGAGTTTCGCGATGATGTCCGAGAGGAAGGTGGGCAGCTCGCTCCCTTTGCGCCAGCCGAGCGCGCCGCCCTCGAGCGCGGTCTGGCTGTTCGAGTAGGCGACGGCGAGCTTGGCAAAGTCCTCGCCGGACTTGGCGCGCTCGTAGACCTCCTGGGCACGCTTGCCGGCCGCCTCCTGCTGCGCCGGGCTCGCTTCCTGGCCGACGGCGATCAGGATGTGCGAGACGTTGTACTCGTTCCGTTCCGAGGGCGCCTTCGCCTGCCGGTCGAGGAACTGGTCGATCTCGCGCGGTGTGACGCTGATGTGCTGCAGCACGTCGCGCTGGCGCAGCAGCTGCAGCATCATTTCCTTGCGGATCTCCTCGCGGTACTCGGCGTAGTCGACGCCCTGCTTCTTCATTTCCTCCGGCAGCTGCGTGAGGGTGAGGTTGTTGCGCTTCGCCACATCCTGCAACGCCGCGTTCAGCATTTCGTCGGATACTTTCACGCCGGCGTGATTGGCGCGCTGCATCTCGATCTCCTGCAGCACCAGGCGCTCGAGCACCTGCTGGCGCAGCACGTTCTGCGGTGGCAGCTCGAGCTTCTGCTGCCGCAGGCGCTCGCTCACGATGTCCAGCTGGGCATCGAGATCGCTGTTGAGCACCACCCCGTCGTTGACGATCGCCACCACCCGGTCGAGGAGGTCCCCCTGGGTGGCGAGCTCACGGGTCTGCGCACCGGCGCTGCGGTGCACGCCCAAGGCGGCGAGCCCCAGCACCGCCATCCACACCGGAATCGAAGAGATCGCCTTGTGCCGCATGGTTTTTCGCGCTTCCCTAATAGATGGCCTCAATAGATAGATGGCCTCAATAGACGGGCCTCAGCGGGCCCTGAGCCCTGATGACGGGTGCCGCCGTGGGCAAATACCCCCGGATCTCCTCCCTGAGGAAGCTATCCGACGCCGATCCGACACCCGCCAGTCCCGCGAGTTCCAGCTGCAGCCAGACTCCGGTGGTCCGGCTGGCGTTCGGATCGTGGCTATTGACGAATTGTCGCGCCCCGAACCGCACCCGCCAGCAGCACGCACGGTACTCGAAGCCGAGGAAGCTCTCCAGCGACTGGCCATGGGGCTGCTGCGGGTCGCGCAGCGCGTAGACCTCCTTGGCGAACACTTCCCAGTTCTGCTTGATGGGAAGCGCCGTGGAAAGCTCGACCTGGTCGTACCCCTGCTGCACCGGCGTCGGGACGAGCACCTGGCCGCTATTGCCGGTCTCCGGAACCAGCTCCGTCGTGGTCGTGAAGCGCTCGTAGCGGTACGCCAGGTTGATCAGGAAATTGGGGGCAGGCTTGTACTGGACGCTCAGGTTGGTGCGCTCGCTGCGCCGGTTCTCCGGGTCCCACTGCTCGCCGGCATCCGCGCTCCAGTCCTCGAATGCTGCGAGCGACAGCTGTGCCACGAAGTCCGAGCGTCCATAGGTGATCGGTGCCTCCCCCGGGAGCGTCACGCGGGGGATCTCGAAGTAATAGATCTGGCCGACGGTGGCGGCGATGAACTGCCGGCCGCTCTGGGCATCGAGCAGGCGGCTCGTGAGCCCGGCGCTCACCTGGTTGGCATCGCTCACCCGGTCGGCGCCCACGTAGCGGTTGGTGCGGAACAGCTGCACCGGGTTGATGAGGTCGGGGACGGCGGTATCGAACACCGGCAGTTGATCCTGCGCGCGGTAGGGGACATCGAGGTACATGAGGCGCGGCTCGAGGGTGAGCCGGCGCTGATCGTGTGAGCCGGCGACACGCTCGAACACGAGCCCCGTGTCGACGCTGGTGATCGGCAGCGTGCGCGAGGGCGAGCGCTTCGTCTGACCCGGCCCGAGGGTGTCGAGCTCGTACTGCGTTGCGCGCCAGGCGAAGGCCGGCCGCAGGAAATACCCCGGACCGGTCAGATCGAGCGAGACGAGCGGCGTCACGTCGCCGCGCCACCCGGTGGTGACGGCCTGGGGCGTCTCGACGTGTTGGAAGTTGGTGAGCTCGGAGTAGAAGCCGTAACGGAACACTCCATTCGGCCCGAGAGCGTAGTTAGCGTCGGCGGCGAGGTGCGGCACGCGCGCGTACGGGCGCTCGGTCTCCGGCAGCGTGTAGTCGATGGTCTGGTACTGCTGCGCCTCGGCATCGATGCTCCAATGCTCGCTGCGGTAGGAGAGGGTGCCGCGGCGCTCGAGGAAGGCCGTGCTGGCGCCTTCGGGACCGTTGGAGAAATCCTCGAAATACTGCCGGTCGCTCACGTTCGCCGCGCTGATGTTCAAGCGCCAGTCGTGGGGGAGGTCGGCGAGCTCGGTGAGCTGTACGCGGCTGCGGCTCGCGCCGTACTGCCGGTCGTAGGGCAGGTAGTTCCAGTCGAGCTCGCCGCGCTGGTTCTCGGTCATCTGGCGGAAGTCGCCGCCGAGGTCGATGCCCGCCTTGCTGTAGAGGATCGGCTGGAAGGTGAAGTCGGCGTTCGGTGCGATGTTCCAGTAGTAGGGGACCGACAGCTGCACACCGTTGATGGAGGTGTTGCCGATGCTCGGAAACAGGAACCCGCTCTTGCGCTCGTTGGAGAGCGGAAAGCTCATCCACGGGAGGTACATGAGCGGCACCCGCATGAAATCGACCCGCGCGTCGCGGCCGCTGCCGATCTTGTCCTGGGTGTCGAGCGAAATATTGCTGGCCTTGATGTGCCAACTATCATCGTGCAGCGGGCAGGTGGTGAACATCACGCCCTGGAGGTGGATCTGCCCGGCGGGCGTGAGCGCCAGCTCCTGGGCGGAACCGCGCGCCGCGCGCTGGCGCAGGGTGAAGTGCGCGTCGCGAAACTGCGCTCCGGTGGCGGCGGAGTAACTGCCCGAGCTGCCCGTGACGCGCACCAGCGGGTCCTCGAACTCGATGCGTCCGTCGCTGCGCATCGAGCCGGTCCTGGAGTCGTACTCGATGTGGTCGGCACGGATTCGCCGATCGCCCTGGGTCGCCTCGACGTTGCCCCTCAGGGTGGCATTGCCATCGACACCGAGCGTCGCCTGATCGGCGGTGATGTTGATCGGGCCGACACCCGCGGCCTGGCCGGCGGGCGCTGCGGCGGTGGTACCGGGTGCAGCGGTGGCACCGGGCGCAGCGGTGGCACTGGGCGCAGCGGTCGTGCTGCCGGGTGCCGA
>DASQRV010000081.1:0-4548 GCA_035642735.1 Steroidobacteraceae bacterium | reverse complement strand
GAAGAGGTGCACGGTGAGAGCCTGGTCGGGGCACTGAGCGCCCTGGCGGTCTCGACCGGATCCGCCTGCAGCTCAGAATCGGCCGAGCCTTCGTACGTGCTGCGCGCCCTCGGGCGCAGCACCCAGCTCGCGCAGAGCTCGCTGCGCTTCAGCCTCGGGCGTCCCACCGTCGATGCCGATGTGGACTTTGCGATCGCCGCCGTCGCGGCCGCCCTCGCGCGCCTGCGCGCGCTCTCGCCCGCTTCCCGGGCTCCGCTCGCCCCGGTCGATGGCTCCGCCGGCACCGGGGCGGCGGCTGCCGCCATGGTCAGCGGCGAGGCAGGAGGCCCCGGCCAGGAGACCTGGGTGCGCTTTCACCTCCTCACCGCCGGCGACACTGTGAAGGAGGCACGCTTTCAGGCCTTCGCCTGCCCCCATACTACGGAGGTGGCGGCATGGCTGTGCGGTGAGCTGCGCGGACGGACGCGCGATCAGCTGATTCCAGGCACACCGGGCGGGTGGGCGCAGGCCCGTCACGTCCCGGCCGAGAAACTCGGCCGGCTGCTGGTGGTCGAAGATGCCCTGCGCGCCTGCCTCGCGCACTGGGGTAAGGCGCTAAAATACGAGGACCGATGAGCATCTCACTGACTGAATCGGCGGCCGATCGCGTCAAGAGCTTCCTGGCGGCGCGTGGCCAGGGCACCGGGCTCCGGCTCGGCGTACGTAAGACCGGCTGTTCCGGCTTTGCGTACGTCATCAATTACGCCGAGGGGCCCCAGCCGGGAGACTCGATCTTCGAGGATCGGGGCGTGCGGGTGTTCGTGGACGCCGCGAGCCTCGCGTTGATCGACGGGACGGTCGTGGACTTCGTGAAGCAGGGCCTGAACGAGGCGTTCCGCTTCAAAAATCCGAACGTCAAAGGCGAATGCGGTTGCGGGGAGAGCTTCTCCGTCTGATCCTTCGGGCGCGAGAAGCCCGCAGCGTCGCGCCAGCCACCGCGGCGTCTCCAAAAACTCCTTATCAAACGAGCACTTCCACCGAGGGCCCGATTGGCGCGAGCGTGGTACCCAAGGTAAACTGCGCCGCTTGCCCGGGGCCCCCCCGAAATTGCGCGTCTTGCCGACGAGTTCAGGCTCGTCGGTTACGGCAAGCGCAATGTCGTGGGGTAGTCAGCCGGGGGGCGGCGCTTCCGCCGCCGGGATATCTCCCACTCATCCGCATTCTCTGAGAGGTCAAAGCGAATGGCGCTCGAGCGCACCCTGTCCATCGTCAAGCCCGACGGCGTGAGAGGCAATCTCATCGGCGAGGTCTGTCGGCGCTTCGAGAAAGCGGGCCTCTCGATCATTGCCGCCCGCATGCTGCACCTGTCGCAGCGCGAGGCGGAAGGCTTCTACGCCGTGCACCGCGAGCGTCCGTTCTTCAAGGACCTGGTGCGCTACATGATCTCGGGTCCGATCATCGTGCAGGTGCTGGAAGGGGAGAACGCCATCGCGCGCAACCGCGACATCATGGGCGCCACCGATCCGAAAAAAGCCGCACCCGGCACGATCCGCGCCGACCTTGCCGCGAGCATCGAGCAGAACGTGGTGCACGGCTCGGATGCACCCGACACCGCCGCACGCGAGATCGCCTATTTCTTCAGCACCACGGAGCTGCACCCGCGCGGCTGAGGCCGCCCGCAGCCGCGCATGACGGACCCAGCCACCCAACGCATCAACCTGCTCGGGCTGCCGCGCGGGGAGCTCACGACGTTCGTGGCGCAGCTCGGCAGCCAGCCCTTCCGCGCGCGCCAGCTGATGAACTGGATGTACAAGCGCGGCACGGGCTCCTTTGCCGAGATGACTGACCTCGCCAAGGATTTCCGCGCGCGCCTCGCGCTCGCGGCCGAGTTGCGTGCTCCGGAGATCGCGGCCGTGCAGCGCTCCGGCGACGGCACCCGCAAGTGGCTGCTGCGGGCCGACGCCGCGCAGGCCTTCGAGATGGTGTTCATTCCCGAGCCGGATCGCGGCACGCTGTGCATCTCCTCGCAGGTCGGCTGCGCGCTCGACTGCTCGTTCTGCGCCACGGCGCAGCAGGGCTACAACCGCAACCTCACCACCGCCGAGATCGTCGGCCAGGTGTGGCTGGCCGCGCGCGAGCTCGAGCGGGAAGAGCGCGAGAGCCTCGCGGCCGGCACGCCGGCCCCGGGCGCGAGTGCGCCCGGGGAGCGGCACGTGACCAACGTGGTGCTGATGGGCATGGGCGAGCCGCTCGCCAACTTCCGCAACGTCGTGCCGGCCCTCCAGATCCTGCTCGATGACTTCGGTTTCGACCTGTCACGGCGCCGGGTGACGCTCTCGACCTCGGGGCTGGTCCCGCAGATCTACCGGCTGGCTGAAGAAACCAACGTCGCGCTCGCAGTGTCGCTGCACGCCCCCGACGATGCGCTGCGGAACGAGCTCGTGCCGATCAACCGCAAGCACCCGATCGCCGAGCTGCTCGCGGCCTGCTGGCATTACCTCGATGAGCAGAATGGCCGCAGCGTTACCTTCGAGTACGTGATGCTCGATGGGGTGAACGATTCCCCGGCCCAGGCGCGTGCCCTCGCACGGCTGCTCAAGGGGCACCCCGCCAAGGTAAATCTGATCCCGTTCAACCCGTTCCCCGGCACGCGGTACCGGCGCTCACCCCCGGCCGTCATCCAGCGCTTCCGTGACGAGCTGCTGCAGCGCGGCGTGCTGGCCACCATCCGCCGTACACGCGGCGATGACATCGACGCGGCCTGCGGGCAGCTCGCCGGGCGGGTCATCGATCGCACCACGGTACGGCTCGGCAACAAGGTCATCGGCGTCGCGGTTCAACCATGAGCAAGCACATCATCTTTCCCTTCAGAGCCACCAGGCTGGCACAGTTCGGTGGCGGCGTACTGGCCGTACTGCTGCTCGTCGGCTGCAGCAGCAGCAACGCCAGGAGACAGACCGCAAAGGCGCACGAGGCGGCCGTGTACAACGTGCAGCTCGGCATCACCTACATGAATCAGGGGGACCTGGAGCGGGCCAAGGATAAACTCGACCGCGCGGTCACGCAGGACCCGGACAGTCCCGATGTGCACAGCGCGCGCGCGACGCTCTTCGCACGGCTCAACCAGAAGGACAAGGCTGACGAGGAATTCCGCGCGGCACTGCGCCTCGCGCCGCACGATCCGCGCATGGTGAACAACTACGCCGTGTATCTCTGCCAGAACGGCCGTTACGACGAGGGCGTGAAGCGCTTCCTCGAGGCGGCGCACAATCCGCTGTACCCGACACCCGAGGCTGCCTACACCAACGCGGGAGTCTGCCAGCGAGCCGCCAAGCGCGATGAGGAGGCGCGCGCCAACTTCACGCGCGCCCTGCAGCTGAAGCCCAATTTCGCCGAGGCGCAATTCCAGCTCGCCAACCTGCAGTTCGAGCACGGTGAGTTCGCGCCGGCGCGTGCCGGGATCGACGGCTTCATCGGCGTCTACAACGCCACGGCGGATCTGCTGCTGCTCGGAGTACGCGTCGCGCGCGCCCAGGGCGATCGCGTCGGCGCGCAGCACTACGCGCGCAAGCTGCAGCTGGATTTTCCGGGGACCGACCAGGCGCGCGCTCTGGCCCAACTCGATCACCCGGGCTGACCTGCATGAGCGCTGAAGCGGGCGGCGGCGAGCTGCGCGGCATCGGCGCGCGGCTGCGCGCCGCGCGCGAGAAACGCGGCTGGACGCTGCTGCAGGCTGCAGAGCGGCTGCATCTCGATGCGCGCGTCGTGCAGGCGCTCGAAGCGGAGGACTTCGCGGCACTCGGTGCGGACGTGTACGTGCGCGGACACCTGCGGCGCTACGCCGAATCGGTCGGCGAGTCCCCCGCGCAGCTGCAGCAGCTGTACTCGGCGAGCTCGCAGGCGCTACGCCCCGATCTCACACGCATCGCGCGCGGCGAGCCCGATCAGCGCGGATCGCGGCTGCTGCTGCCGGCGCTGCTGGGGGTGGTGGGCTTCGCGGCGGCGGGACTGCTGTGGCGGCTGCTCACGCTCCCCGGAGAGAAGGCGCATCCGCTGCCCGCGGACCGCCCGCCCGCCGCGGACGCCACGAATGCCGCCGAGCAGGCCGCGCCCGATGCCGACGCCGGCACGGCACCCCCCGCGGTGCAGAGCGCCGTGGCCCCGACCTCGTCGCGCGCGCCGCCGTCCACGGGCGGCACGGCGGCGCGGCTCGACCTCGTGTTTTCGGCGCCGAGCTGGGTCGAGGTCTCCGATGTGGAGGGCCGGCGCCTGCTGCACGGGCTCATCGAGGCGGGCAGCAGGCGCACGCTGACGGGTACCGCGCCGCTTCTGGTGGTGCTCGGCAACGCACCCGCGGTGAGCTTGCAGTTCAACGGCGCGCCCGTCACCGCCAGCACGCTCGTGCGCCGCGACGGCAGTGCGCACCTGCTGATCGATGCCGCGGGCCGCGTCGGCGCGGCGGCGCCGCGGCTCGCGCACGGGGACTGACGTGGGCGCGCAGATCCAGCCCGTCCGCGGAATGAACGACGTGCTGCCGGAGGCAATCGGCGCCTGGCAGTATTTCGAGAG